>NZ_DCBW01000024.1:0-32340 GCF_002313585.1 Microbacterium sp. UBA1097
ATCTTGACGTGAGGCAAGGCGACCGACCGGAGGGGAAGGAACATTATCCCCAGCGTCATCCACCATCTGGAGACGACACGCGCGTCGCGTCTACAGTTGATTTTGCGCTGACGGATGCCGCTGACTACCGTTGCTCCGAAAGTTATCCACAGCCGGGGACGGGCTCGCCGCACCGATGCCGCTAATGCCTGAGGGGGGCCATGGTGACCCAGGAGATTCCCGATGTTCCGGTTTGGACTGCCGCACTGGAGATCATGCGCGGGGACGATCGCATCACTCCGCAGCTCGAAGGATTCCTCAATCTCGCGGTGGCGCAGGGCGTCATGGGTGGAACCCTCTACCTCGATGTTCCCAATGAGCTGACCGCAGCGCAGATCAACAAGAGGATGCGCGCGCCGATTCTCGAGGCACTGGCTCACGCTGAGGATGGCAGTGGTGAAACCATTTCGGCGTTTCGCGTTGTCGTGAATCCGGAACTCGCCGAGTCTCACCTGACAGCGGTCATGCCGCTGGCAGCCCCGCCCGCGGCATCCGTTCACCGCGCTGCCGAGGAACCCGTCGAGTCGACGAACACCCCGTCGCGAACCGACACGCGCTTGAACCCGAAGTACACCTTCGACAACTTCGTCATCGGCCAGTCCAACCGGTTCGCTCATGCAGCCGCGGTAGCCGTCGCTGAGGCGCCGGCCAAGGCCTACAACCCGCTCTTCATCTACGGCGATTCCGGACTCGGCAAGACCCACCTCTTGCACGCGATCGGCGATTACGCGATCAGCCTCTATGCCGGGATCAAGGTTCGATACGTCTCGAGCGAAGAGTTCACGAACGACTTCATCAACTCGATCGCCAACAACCGGGGCGCCGCGTTCCAGGCTCGATACCGGGATGTCGACATCCTCCTCATCGACGACATCCAGTTCTTGCAGGGCCGCGCAGAGACCCAGGAAGCCTTCTTCCACACCTTCAACCAGCTCCATGACCACGACAAGCAGGTCGTGATCACGAGCGACGTGCCCCCGAAGCACCTGACCGGGTTCGAAGATCGGATGCGGAGTCGGTTCGAGTGGGGCCTCATCACCGATGTCCAAGCACCCGACCTCGAAACGCGCATCGCGATCCTGCGTAAGAAGGCGCAGAGTGAGCGACTCCACATTCCCGACGACGTCCTGGAGTACATCGCCACCGCGGTCTCATCGAACATCCGCGAACTCGAGGGCGCACTCATCCGGGTCTCGGCTTTCGCGAGCTTGAACCGCTCGAGCCTCGACATCTCGCTGGCCCAGACCGTGCTGCGCGACATCATCGATCAGGATGACGCCAACGTCATCTCACCGACCGACATCATCGCGGCCACCGCTACGTACTTCAAGCTTTCGGTCGACGACCTTTACGGGTCCAGCCGCTCGCAGGCAGTCGCCACCGCCCGTCAGATCGCCATGTATCTGTGCCGAGAGCGGACGAGCCTCTCGCTGCCGAAGATCGGGCAGCTCTTCGGGAACCGCGATCACACGACGGTGATGTACGCCTACAAGAAGATCAGCGACCTCATGAAGGAACGTCGCTCCATCTACAACCAGGTGTCTGAGATCACCGCTCAGCTGGGCCGCAACGGCCGCTGAGCCGACTCGCTTGCGACGAATCCGGGGCTCATAGGAAGCTCATGGATTCTCATTTGACACGACGCGGGTGGTGGCACAAAAATACGCGTTCCCCACAGTGTGGATAACTTGTGGATAAGTGTGGAAGCTGCACGCTCAGTTGTGAATGAAGCTGCGCGCGCTTGTGGAACGAGAGCTTCCGTCGCGAACGCCGACGCGTCGCTTCACGCAACTCATCCGCAGTCCCTCCACAAATGACACGAATGTGGTTTCGGCTCGGCACAAGGGATCGCGCGATTCATCCACAGTTCCCACAGCTGTTAACACCATGACAAAGAACTTCTTGAGATGAATCCGGTTCGATGACCTTCGGTGCGACGCTGCCGTCAGGGCGAGCCCCCGCGGATCTCTTGAAGTCACAAGACATGTGGGCACTAGCATGGGAGAGCCCAACCGGATCGAGGGAGCGCACGTGAGGTTCGAAGTCAACCGCGATGTGTTCAGCGAGGCTGTGTCGTTCGTCGTCAAGCTGCTGCCACAACGCAATCCGCAGCCGATCCTGGCGGGCATCCTCATCGAGGCAAGCGCAGACGGCCTGTCGTTGTCGGCGTTCGACTACGAAGCATCGGCACGAACCCTCATCGAGGCAACGGTCGATGACCCGGGGACGATTCTCGTCCACGGTCGATTGCTGTCCGAGATCGCGAACCGGTTGCCCAACGCTCCGGTCACTGTTCGCGTTGACGACGACGGTGGGATCCTGCTGACCTGCGGTTCGGCGACCTTCACGCTCGCATCCATGCCGGTTGCCGAGTACCCTGCGATTCCCGAAGTCACGGGCGAGTCGGGTCTCGTCCCCGCCGAAGATTTCGCCACCGCGATCGCGCAGGTGGCCTTCGCGGCATCCCGCGACGATGTCACGCCGGTGCTGACCGGTGTTCAGCTCGAAGTCTCCGGCAACCGTCTGAGCCTCGTCGCCACCGACCGCTACCGGGTCGCCCTGCGGGAGATTCCCTGGGATCCGGCAGGTGGAGCATCCGAAGAGGGTGCGACAGCTCTCGTTCCCGCCCGCACTTTGACCGAGGTCGGCAAGACCTTCGCGCACTCGGGGCAGATCTCGATCGCGTTCTCGGGGAGCGGCGACCGCGAGATCATCGCGTTCACGGCGGGCAACAAGACAGTCACGTCTCTGCTGATCAAGGGCAACTTCCCTCCGGTCCGCCGGCTGTTCCCCGAGCAGACCGAACACCACGCAGTCGTCAGCACCTCGGAGTTCGCCGAAGCGGTGCGCCGTGTGTCGCTGGTGCTTGACCGGTCAGCGCCGCTGCGGTTCACGTTCACCGCAGAGGGCGTGTCGATGGATGCCGCCGGCACCGAACAGGCCCGGGCTACCGAATCCGTCGATGCGACGCTGAGCGGTGACGATGTCACGCTGGGCTTGAACCCGCAGTACCTGCTCGAGGCTCTCGGCGCGGTTCGCAGCGAGTTCGCACGGGTGACCTTCACCTCGAGCGATAACGCCAACAAGCTGAGCCCCGTGCTGATTACCGCCCAGACCTCGGTCGACCGTTCGGGCGAGGATTCCTTCAAGTACCTGCTGCAGCCCAACCTGCTGCTGCGCTGATCGCCGACGCGGGTTGCGCGTCGCCGGTGGCGGATAGCCTGTACCGATGATCGTCGAGCGGCTGAGTCTCACTGACTTCCGCAACTACGCTCGTGCCGAGCTTGAGCTCTCCAGCGGACCGACGGTTCTGGTCGGAAGCAACGGTCAGGGCAAGACCAATCTCGCTGAAGCTGTCGGGTACCTCGCGACGGCCGGTTCCCACCGCGTGTCATCTGACGCACCGCTGGTGCGCGACGGTTCGGACTTCGCCATCGTTCGGGCAACCCTCGCGCACGGGGAACGGCGGTTGAACGTCGACGTCCAGATCAACCGTCAGGGCTCCAACCGTGCGCAGGTGAACGGAACCGGCATCCGCACCGGAGAGCTCGGACGTTACGCGCATGTCGTCCTGTTCGCGCCCGAAGACCTGCAGATCGTCCGCGGTGATCCGGGCGCGCGGCGCCGCTTCGCCGACCAGCTTCTCGTGCAGCGATACCCGCGACTGTCGGCGACACTCGCCGACTACGACCGCGTTCTCAAGCAGCGCGGGGCGCTGCTGAAGTCGGCCCGCGCCAGGCGCCTGGACGCTGAAGCCCTCCCGACCCTGGATGTGTGGGATGACAAACTCGTCGCCCTCGGGGTCGAGATCATCCGCGCGCGCGAGGCACTGGTGCGGGATCTCGCGGGACCGATCGCCGATGCATACGCCTCGATCGCCGGGGCCGATCACGCCCCGGATGCGCGGTGGGTGCTCTCGGTAGACGGCGCCGACCCCGATGACGACGAGGGCCGGGCCGGCGTCACCGAGACCGGCGACCTGTTCGAGCGATTTCGTGCCGCGCTGCGCGAAAGACGCGCATCGGAACTGGAACGCGGGGTCAACCTCGTGGGTCCCCACCGGGACGACCTCCTACTTTCGCTTCGGGGCCTGCCCGCCCGCGGGTACGCCTCGCACGGCGAATCGTGGTCGCTGGCCCTGGCGCTGCGTATTGCGTCGGCGCACCTGCTCCGAGCCGACTCTCAGCTCGGCGACCCGATCGTCATCCTTGATGATGTCTTCGCCGAACTCGACGCGGGTCGCCGGGCGCGCCTGGCCGACATCGTGGGTGAGTTCGAGCAGGTGATCGTGACCGCCGCGGTCGAGCAGGATGTTCCCGCGGCGCTTCGGGTCGGTACGGTCCGGGTCGAGGCGGGCACCCTGAGTGGCACCGGCCCCGCTGAGCGGGACGTGTCGTGAGCACGGAGGCGGAAAGGACATCGTCGGTTCCCGAGACCATCGCCACGTACCTGCGTCTGCGAGGGCTTGCCCCCACGGCCCGCGTCGCCCGCCGCCGGAGGCGCAGGACCGATGACGAGAACGAGCCGTTCACGGCGGGTCGCGACCCGAAGGGGGTCGCCGACATCCTCACCGACCTCACGCGGGAGGCGGGATGGGACGCACAGCTGGCGCGGGAAGATGTGGTTCTCACCTGGAACGAGGTTGCCGGGGCCGAGACGGCCCGCCACACCCGTCCGGTGGGCTTTGTCGACGGCATCCTCACCGTCCAGGCCGATTCGACGGCGTGGGCTCGGCAGCTGCAGAACATGCGCTCGCAGATCCTCACCGAGATCATTCGTCGGTTCCCGGATGCCGGGGTCGAGAGCGTCCGCTTCATCGGGCCGGACGTCCCCTCCTGGAAATGGGGGCCGAGAGCCGTTCCAGGCCGCGGTCCGCGCGATACCTACGGCTGACCCACCTCCCGGGACGTCGCGGCGAATTTCATCGCGCCACAGGCCCGCAGAGCGCTGAATGCTGCCCTGGACTTGATAGACTGTCCGATAGTCCTATCGTCGATGTGGAGCGCCTCTCACCATGCCCTCAGAAGTCCCTGAAAGCGTTCCCGAAGATCCCCAGCTCGCAAACGCCGGCAAGGTCCAGAACGAATACGGGGCTGACGCCATCCAAGTCCTCGAAGGACTGGAGGCGGTGCGCAAGCGACCCGGCATGTACATCGGCTCGACCGGTGAGCGGGGCCTTCATCACCTGGTGTACGAGATCGTCGACAACTCGGTCGACGAGGCCCTGGCCGGCTATTGCGACACCATCACGGTCACGATCCTCGAGGACGGTGCGGTTCGGGTGGTCGACAACGGCCGCGGAATCCCGGTTGACATGCACCGCACCGAGGGAAAGTCCACCGTCGAGGTCGTCCTGACGGTGCTCCACGCCGGCGGTAAGTTCGGCGGCGGCGGATACGCGGTCTCCGGTGGTCTGCACGGCGTCGGCTCCTCGGTTGTGAACGCCCTGTCGACGCGCCTCGAGGTCGAGGTCAAGCGCCAGGGATTCGTCTGGCGCCAGTCGTTCCGAAACGGCGGAACTCCGCTCGCACCGCTCGAGAAGGGCGAGCCGAGCGACGAGACCGGAACGACCATCACGTTCTGGCCGGATGCCGGGATCTTCGACACCGTGCACTTCGACTACGACACCCTCCGCACCCGTTTCCAGCAGATGGCCTTCCTCAACAAGGGGCTGCGGATCACGCTACGAGACGAGCGCCCAGAGTCCGCCTACGTCGTCGACGATCAGTCCAGCGATGCGGCCGCCACCCAGCCCCACGATGACTTCCTCTACGAGCGCGGGCTCGTGGACTATGTCGAGTACCTCAACAAGGTACGCAAGACCGAGGTCGTCAACGACGAGATCATCGAGGTGGAGTCCGAAGACACTGACCGCCACATTTCGCTCGAACTGGCGATGCAGTGGACCACGAGCTACACCGAGAACGTGTTCACCTTCGCGAACACCATCAACACGCACGAGGGCGGAACCCACGAAGAGGGATTCCGCGCCGCGTTGACGACGCTCGTCAACCGGTACGCGCGTGCCCAGGGCATGCTCAAGGAGAAGGATGACAACCTCACCGGTGAAGACATCCGTGAAGGACTCACCGCCGTCATCTCGGTGAAGCTCTCTGAGCCGCAGTTCGAGGGTCAGACCAAGACGAAGCTCGGCAACACCGAAGCCAAGGCTTTCGTGCAGAAGGTCGTCGGCGACCAGTTGACGGACTGGCTCGACCGCAACCCCGCGCAGGCCAAGAACGTCATCCGCAAGGCGATCGATGCGGCAACCGCACGACTCGCTGCTCGCAAGGCACGCGAAACCGCACGCCGCAAGAGCGTTTTCGAGTCGGCGGCGATGCCCGACAAGCTGAAGGACTGCGTCTCCAAGGACCCGTCGATCAGTGAGATCTTCCTCGTCGAGGGTGACTCGGCCGGTGGCTCGGCTGTCGGTGGTCGCGATCCGCACACCCAGGCGATCCTTGCCCTTCGCGGAAAGATCCTGAACGTCGAACGCGCGCGCCTTGACCGGGCCCTGGGTAACAAAGAAGTCCAGGCGATGATCTCCGCCTTCGGCACGGGTATCGGTGAGGACTTCGACATCGCGAAGGCCCGGTACCACAAGATCGTGCTGATGACGGATGCCGACGTCGACGGTCAGCACATCACGACGCTGCTGCTGACTCTGTTGTTCCGCTACATGCGCGGGCTCGTCGAAGCCGGCTATGTCTACCTGGCGCAGCCCCCGCTGTACCGGATCAAGTGGACCAACTCCCCCCACGAGTACGTGTACTCGGACCGCGAGCGGGACGCGGTTCTGACCGAGGGAGCTGCCGCGGGCAAGCGCATCCCCAAGGACAACGCGATCCAGCGCTACAAGGGTCTCGGTGAGATGAACGCCGAGGAGCTGTGGGAGACCACGATGGATCCGCTGACCCGGACGCTGCGCCAGGTCACCATCGACGATGCCGCCGCCGCCGATGAGATCTTCTCGATCCTCATGGGCGAGGACGTGGAGTCCCGCCGCGGATTCATCCAGCGAAACGCGAAAGACGTCCGCTTCCTGGACATCTGAGTACGCGAGCACATCGAAACGACGAAGTAGAGACAGACATGGCAGACGAACAACGTCCCGAGCCGGTGCACAACCACGGTCGAATCGATCAGGTCGACCTGCAGCTGGAGATGCAGCGGTCCTACCTCGACTACGCGATGAGCGTCATCGTCGGCCGCGCCCTTCCCGACGTGCGCGATGGGCTCAAGCCCGTGCACCGCCGTGTGATCTACGGCATGTACGACGGCGGCTACCGCCCCGACAAGTCGTTCTCGAAGTGCTCGCGTGTCGTGGGCGAGGTCATGGGTCAGTATCACCCGCACGGTGACTCGGCCATCTATGACACCCTCGTCCGCCTCGTTCAGCCGTGGGCGCTGCGATACCCGCTAGCGCTCGGACAGGGGAACTTCGGTACCCCCGGAAACCAGGGGGCTGCCGCACCGCGATACACCGAGACCAAGATGGCGCCGCTCGCGTTGGAGATGGTCCGGGACATCGAGGAAGAGACTGTCGACTTCCAGCCCAACTACGACGGGCAGACGCAGGAGCCGATGGTGCTGCCGGCGCGGTTCCCGAACCTGCTTGTCAACGGGTCGGTGGGTATCGCGGTCGGGATGGCGACGAACATCCCGCCGCACAATCTGCGCGAGGTTTCCGCCGGCGCACTCTGGGCACTCGAGCACCCCGACGCCACCCGCGAGGAGCTTCTCGAAGCTCTCATGGAGCGGATCCCTGGCCCCGACTTCCCGACATCCGCGCAGATTCTCGGCACCAAGGGAATCAAGGATGCCTACCGCACCGGCCGCGGATCGATCACGATGCGCGCGGTGGTCAATGTCGAAGAGATCCAGGGCCGGACGTGCCTGGTGATCACGGAGCTGCCCTACCAGGTCAACCCCGACAACGTCGCGGTGAAGATCGGTGACCTCGCCCGCGAGGGCAAGATCACGGGCATCGCCGATATCCGCGACGAAACTTCGGGCCGCACCGGCCAGCGCCTGGTCATCGTGCTCAAGCGCGACGCTGTCGCGAAGGTCGTGCTCAACAACCTCTACAAGCACACGCAGCTGCAAGAGAACTTCGGCGCGAACATGCTGGCCATCGTCGACGGTGTGCCGCGCACGCTGCCGCTTGACGGTTTCATCAGCTACTGGATCGAGCACCAGGTCGACGTCATCGTCCGGCGCACGCGGTATCGGCTTCGCAAGGCCGAAGAGCGGATGCACATCCTGCGCGGGTATCTCAAGGCGCTCGATGCGCTCGACGAGGTCATCGCCCTCATCCGTCGCTCGGCGACGGTCGAGGATGCGCGCGAGGGGCTGAAGGACCTGCTCGAGATCGACGACATCCAGGCCGATGCGATTCTGCAGATGCAGTTGCGCCGCCTCGCTGCCCTCGAACGGCAGAAGATCATCGACGAAGCCACCGAGCTCGAGGCTCAGATCCTGGACTTCCAGGCGATCCTCGCCGACCCGATGCGCCAGCGTTCCATCATCCGCGACGAACTCACCGCTATCGTCGAGCGCTTCGGCGATGATCGACGCACCGAGATCCTGCCCGGCTACGACGGCGACATGTCGGTGGAAGACCTCATCCCCGAAGAGGAAATGGTCATCACCGTCACCCGCGCCGGGTACATCAAGCGCACGCGCAGCGACAACTACCGGTCGCAGCACCGCGGCGGCAAGGGCGTCAAGGGCGCGCAACTGCGGGCTGACGACGTCGTCGAGCACTTCTTCGTGACGACAACCCACCACTGGCTGCTGTTCTTCACGAACAAGGGCCGCGTCTACCGGGCGAAGGCGTATGAGCTTCCCGAGGCGGGGCGCGACGCGAAGGGCCAGCACGTCGCGAACTTCCTCGCGCTCCAGCCCGAGGAAGAGATCGCTCAGATCCTCGACATCCGCGACTACCAGGCAGCCCCCTACCTGGTGCTGGCCACCCGCAGCGGCCTGGTGAAGAAGACGCGCCTGACCGAGTACGACACCAACCGCCAGGGCGGCGTGATCGCCATCAAGCTGCGCGGCGGTGAGGGTGAGGATGCCGGAGACGAACTGACCTCCGCGATGCTCGTGGACGAAGGCGACGACATCCTGTTGATCAGCCGGGAGGGTATGTCGCTGCGGTTCACCGCGACGGATGCTGCGCTTCGCCCCATGGGACGGGCGACCGAGGGCGTCAAGGGAATGTCGTTCCGCGGCGACGATTGCCTGCTGTCGGCATCCGTGGTTCGTGACGAGGGATACGTGTTCGTCGTCACCGAAGGCGGCTACGCCAAGCGCACGGATGTGGCCCAGTATCGGGAGCAGGGCCGCGGTGGCCTGGGCATCAAAGTCGCGAAGCTGACTGAGGATCGAGGGGTTCTCGCGGGCGGCTTGATCGTCTCGGAGGACGACGAGGTCTTGGTGGTTCTTGCCAGCGGCAAGGTGGTACGCTCTGCCGTGGCCGAGGTCCCCGCCAAGGGTCGCGACACCATGGGTGTCGTCTTCGCCCGCCCCGATGACGAGGATCGCATCATCGCGGTCGCGCGTAACGGAGAGCGGGTTGTGGCAGAAGTCGCCGCGGCCACGGATGCGTCGGATGACGCCGCCTCCCCCCAGATCGTTGAAGGAAGTCCCGACGCATGACGACGGTTGCCGACAAACTCGCCAAGAAATCCAGCAAGACCACGACGAAGCAGGTGCGCCTGCGGCTCGTTTACCTTGACTTCTGGTCGGCCGTGAAGCTGTCGTTCCTCGCGGCTGTCGCGATCGCCATCGCGACCGTCGTGTTTTTCGTCCTGATCTTCCTGATCCTGGAGAGCACGGGCCTCATCTCGCAGGCTGACGAGTTCATCGGCAGCGTGACCGGCGAAGCCTTCTCCATGTCGGCAATCTTGTCGCTCCCGCAGGTTCTGGCGTTCTCGGCGATCGTCGCGATCCTGAACCTCGTGGTCGTGACCGTTATGGGCGCCGTTGTTGCCGGCATCTACAACCTCGCGGTGAAGGTCACCGGCGGACTCCTCGTCGGCTTCACCTCGAACTGACGCGCCAGCCGTTCACGCATCGGCTCGGCGAACGCCGGCGCTAAACGACGGTGGTGCCGAGCAGGGTACCGATCGCGTAGGTTGCCGCTAGCGCCAGCGCGCCACCGATAACCAGGCGCAAGACAGCGCGTCCCTGCGACGCGCCGCCCAGGCGCGCGGAGATAGAACCGGTGACCGCCAGCGCGATGAGCACTGCCACGACGGTGACCGGCACCCGCCACTCCGGCGGGGGGAGCAGAATCGCGAGCAGCGGCAGAAGCGCTCCGAACGTGAACGCCACAGCCGACGAGAACGCGGCTTGCCACGGGCTGACGAGGTCGTCCTGATCGATGTGCAGTTCCACCTCGAGGTGAGCCGCGAGGGCGTCGTGGGCCGTGAGCTCCTTCGCGACCTGCACCGCGGTGTCGCGACTGAGACCCCGCTCCTGGTAAAGCTGCGTCAACTCTTCCAGCTCTTCCGCCGGCATCTCGGCCAGTTCGCGGCGCTCTTTCGCGATGAGTGCGCGTTCGCTGTCGCGCTGACTGCTCACCGACACGTACTCGCCGAGCGCCATCGAGATAGCGCCGCCGACGAGGCCGGCCACACCTGCGAGCAGGAGCGCCGGAGTGTCGGTCGTCGCGCCCGCGACACCGACAACGAGTGAGGCAACGGAGACGATGCCATCATTGGCACCGAGAACACCGGCTCGCAGCCAGTTGAGCTTCTGGCTCACGCCGGTGGCGTGCGGCTCGTGGGCGTGTGTTGCGTCTGTCACGCCGCTCAGTCAACAACTCCACCATGGCGGTGCGCAATGAAGGATCGGCTAAGCGAACTCCGACGGCGGACCGGGAGGGGCCGCGCGGAGCGCTCGCTGCGATCCAGCGCCCGGATTCGTGGAAACCGCGCCCCGTCGGGTAAAGTCTTGGAGGTTGACGGTGCGATGCGCCGACAGCGCACGGGGCTATAGCTCAGGCGGTTAGAGCGCTTCACTGATAATGAAGAGGTCCCAGGTTCAAGTCCTGGTAGCCCCACGCAAGCCCCGGGGCCTTAGCTCAGTTGGTAGAGCGCCTGCTTTGCAAGCAGGATGTCAGGAGTTCGAATCTCCTAGGCTCCACACTTCGATAGAACCCCGGGATCCCGCATAATCCGCGAGATACCGGGGTTCTTTCATGCCTTGCAGCGATACATGTACCCAACGCTGGTAGTAGATGGGTAGTGAAAATGTAGTAGTTCGTATTGGTTCCGTTGCGCCCGACGTGCCCTGGGAACCGCGGAATCCCGGGGCTTCGTCATCTCGAGCGCAGTGCGCTGCGCCCGAGATGCGCCCCAAAGAATCAGTGGGATCCGCCGCGTGGCCGCAGATCGGCCCCCGCACGCAACAGCAGCGACCGGACTCGTTGAATCGAGTAGCTGTCCGAGGCTGGCGGGGACATCCTCTCGGTGTCGCGGGCGATGGGCCATGCGAAGCCCTCCATCACGTTGGACAAGTACGGGCACCTCGCTCCAGCAGGCCTTGCTCCGCTGATGGCAAAGATCGACAGTTTGGTGGGCCCTCTTACTCATGCAGCGTGAACTGGCTCTGAGTGTGCGGTGACCCCACTGACGAACGGTGTCTCGACGTCACCCATCGGCGGAGCTGGCCCGCTGGGGTAGCACGTCCGGGTGCCGATCTCGGATTGCCGTACCGAGTGCGCGGAGCGCATTGAGAATAGTGCCCGTGTGGGCAACGATCCTGCTTTGGAGCACACTCCGTCCATTGTGCTTGTTCGCGATCGCGGCGAGATGCCACTGCGCGAGCCAGTGGTCACCGCCCTCCAGGTCGCGGTGGGCAACAACCCGATTCCGGATCTCGGTCAGATTCGTCATGTCGTCCGCGTCCGACTTGATGGGCTTCAAAGCGTCCTTGAAAGCCCGTCCGGCCTCGCGATACTCGCTACTGATTCGCGGGGGCAACTCCTCGATCGCCGCCCAAGAGAGCAGGGCCAGGTACTTCTCCCACACCTCGCGGTCGGTCGGGTCGGAAAGATCCCGCAGCAAGAGCACCTTCAGCTCGTAGTCGGTGGCGACCACGGTGACGAATAGTTCCAGGGCTCGCCGCTTCGTCTGGTCGGTGACCGTCGAAGACAGTCCTGCCAGATGCACCATTATCTGCTCGTAATCGGCCCGAGTATGCTCCAGGTCGGCGCGAAGCCTGTCAAGTCGCCGAGCAAGCTCGTCAGCCGTCATTTCGTCCGCGCCTCTCATGACGGGATGACCCGACCGAGGATTCCGATCGAGCAGTCATCCTTGGTCGCATTTCGGATGGTGAGGTTTACCAGCCGGCGAAGTCGCTTCTTGTAGTCGGAGTTCTTGCTCTGGCGACCGGGTGCCGTGCCGACGGCATCGATGAGTTTCGTGCACGCCCCCGCCAGCTCGCCGCTGCGCGGGTTGTAGAGGCTCTCGGCTGTTCCATCACTCATGAGGATGAATCCGCGCACTCCGTCGAGCGATCCGCGGAAGAGTCGCATCGACTCGAGCGCACGATCCGAGGTGACAAATGTTGTTTGGTTGGCAAACTCGGAGTTGTCGGGACCGGAGATGACCCTCAAGTCCCCGTGCTTCAGGTACCCGACGACCCCGTCTCCCACATGCGCGCCAAGGAATCTGTTGCCGGACACTGCCACGCAGAGGAACGTAGAGGCAAGGCTGTCGGGCGACACGGCGTGCCTTTCCGCGGTCGCGGTCACCTTCGCTGCGAGACGACCCAGTAGGTCCACCTTCACCTGGACGCCATCGTTCGACGACGCATAGTCGTCGAACTGCTCAACGAGCACGGCACAGCCTTCGTCCACGACGGCTTGGGCGCCGAATTGAGAGTGCGACGCGGAGCCCGCCCCGTCGGCCACACAGAGGACTTGAACGCCACCGCGAGACAGGTACTTCGTTCGGTCTTGGACCGGCGTGCCGTCTCGCAGGTGAGCATGTCCCCTCGCCTGGTAGTGGAACTCCTTGAACACCTACAGCTCCGCCCAACCGGCGAGCCCTTCGAGGTCGAGCTTGACGCTGTCACCGGGTGTTGACCGCGACACACGCGCAACTGACCGTGAGAGCCACTCGAAGAACTCCTTGAACTTCAGGCCGTCCAGACGAAGCGGATCGCGGTTGGGGCTGAACCGGGCGAGCGTCTTCATGTCGGCGCCACCACCGATGCCGATGGGAAACACGGTGAGCTTCTTGGCTTCGACGAGGTCTACAACCCGCCTCACGGCGTTGTCGATGTTGTCGGTAGGCGCACCGTCGGTCATAAGCACCAGCCAGGGTTGGTAGTAGAGAACTCCACTACCGGAGTAGGTCGCCTTTCGCGCCTCGAGTGTGTCGAGTGCAAGGTTGATGCCGGCACCCATCGCGGTGGTGCCGTTCGCGGCCAGGCCCGAGATTCGCTGCAGTCGCTCAATGCTCGCGAAGTCATGGACGAGCCCAGCCGACGAGTTGAACTCGACGATGTTGATTTCGGCCGAGTCGTGAGCGTCGTCATCTTCGTCGATTGCGTCGTAGAACGAGTTGACACCCCGAACGAGTTCCTGAATGGGCGATCCGCTCATCGAGCTGCTGGTGTCAAGGCAGAGTGACACGGGTACGCGCGGGGTCGGGTTGTCGACGAGGTCATCAGCTCCGAGGGTGAGTCGTGCCATGGCTGCTTCCTTTCGATGAAGCGGTTGATGTTAGTTGCCGGAGAACCACTTCGAGAGCCGTGCCCAGAAGCCCAACTTGGGCTGCGGACTCGACTTTGCCGTGGAGGGGGTGCCGCCGGTCCGCGGGGGAGGCGTCAGGGTAGGAACGCAGCCGGCGGGGTAGCTCCCGCCGTAACCGGCCTTGTGGGTTGTCGGGACCGATCGGCCGCTTCGCTGGTGCCACTCGACGTTCCCGTATGTGATGTAGGGCTTCTGGCAGCGAGTGCACAGACGGGCCGGGTCGAGCGTGTTAGCGCGAGCCTTCCGTTCGTCCTCCTTCTGCGCGCACGAAGGGCACCGACCGTACTTCAGCACGCTCTTCGGGAAACTCAGGCCGCAGTCTCGACACGATACCGAGACCGGGCGGGAGGCGGCAGCACGACGGGCCGGCTGATGGTCGCGGCACTTGTTGCACTGCCGTGGGACGAAGTACTCCTGGGTGTCGTGGCTCCAAATGCCGGCGATCGCATTCTCACGCCTGCAAGCTGGGCAGTCCTGGATCGGGGTGTCTTGCTTGAACGCCTTGTTGCGGATCGGGTACACATCGTTCGACATCGGGTCGAAGTTCGTTCGCGGGTTGTCCAGATAGTTCTTGTAACCCCGAAATGCCTCCAGCCACTCGGCGGCGGTCGGACGCTTTTTGTAGCGCTTCCCGTCCCGATGGAAGGTGTGCCAGAACAGGTCCTTCACGGGCTTGTGGATGTGGCTCCACATGTACTTCCAGTCACCGTCGGGCTGGTCCTTGTTGTTGTGGGGCCCATACTGGAAGGCGAAGTTGCCCTCTCTGATCAACTGAATCATGTCACCGTCAGTTCCCGTTCGTATGTATGGGAACTGCCCAGTCATGACGATCATGAAGAGCATCGTCGCCACAGCGAAGAGCTCGTCTTCCATCGTCCGCAGGTGGTCGGAGTAGGTCTTCCCAAGCATGGCGGGAGAAGTAAACATCGGCGTGCCGACGGGGCAGGGGTAGCCTTCCAGTTGCCACGAGTCAGCGTCGATGATGAAGACGTTCTTCTTGTCATCGACCATGAGGTTCTTGGGGTTGATGTCGCCAAGTATCACGTTCATGGAATGCAGATACTGGACCTTCTCCAGGAACGAGATGCAGATGTCGACAAGGTCGACCTTCCTCCATTCCGGGAACTCGCGCTCGAACCTCCGCTTGTTGAAGATCGTGCGTTGGAACTCGCGGCCGCTCGCTTTCGGCATCACGTATCCGACGAACTCGCCCTGCTTATTCCGGACGACTTCGGATGGAATGCAGAGACCCTGCGCGCGAAGGCTTCGGCCGACGAGTAGCTCGATCTTCTCCTTGCGGTGTCGCGTGAGGTGGTCTTTGTCGAAGATCTTGACGACCGTGTCGCCGTCGGCTTCGTACACGGACCCCTCGCCGCCCTCGCCGAGGAGTGCGCCCAGCACGAGCGAGCCACTCCGGTCGGCAGACACCCGGGTGACAGGGTCTCCTTGCGTCGGGATCACGGAGGAGGTCAGTGGCGTGTCGCTCGGCCTAAGTGTTGTCCGCGGCGAGAAGGGGTTGATCGGCGTTGGTGCAACAGATTGCTGTGGTTTCGGTGACGAGGAACCGGGGACCCGAGGGGCCGGGTTGACCGTGGGTTCCTTCAGGCCGAACGCCTTTCCAAAATCGTGTAGAAGCGGCTTCAGTGCCGCGGCCTCGGACTGGTCCTTGAATGTGCCGTTTCCCTCTGCAATATGTGTTGCGTGGCGCTTGTACTTGCGGAACCCGCGCTGGAACAGCGACTCGTCGGAGTCGACCTCGAGGTCACCACTTCTTGTAAGAACCCCGACGAATAGGCGCTTGGAAAGCCGATGCGCGAGCAGGCGAATGCGTAGCTTGATCGTGATGTCGTGAGTGAGAAGGCACATCTCGTAGGTGTCGGCAAACCGCTCGAAGAGCTTCAGGAAGAGGTCGTCAGCGTAAGGGTTGGTGTCATCGCCGAGGTCCTTCCGCACGAGCCCGACGTCGCTTGCACTCTCCAGGAAGGTCAGCGCTGCACCGGCCTTCTTGATAGCCTCGGCGCGCTCCGCAGATTCACCGGAGGCGTCGATCCGGCTCTGCTTGGTGAGCTCGTCGACGACCTTTGTTGGTACGACGATGGGATTACCATTCGCGAGGATCGTGTTGTGTCCACGTTCGAAAAGGCGCTTGAGTCCACCGGCGCGGCTCGCGCTTGTGGCCATGAAGACGTTCGTGTCGATGAACAGCCGTCGGTTCGGCTGGAGGAACTCGACTGGGTCGAGAAGTTGGTACTCGATCGGCTTGGACACTGAGCGCTCCCCGCGTCTCTGGAAGCCCGGAGCTTCGGGGTCGGAAGTCTGTGCCCGGACGCTGCCCTTGACAGAGCGCTCCGACCAGGCCAGTCGTTCGCGAAGCATCGCTACGGAGAGGATCGGAAGCCTTCCGTACTGCGAGTCAAGGACGAGCGCCTCAACCTTGTCGCCGACGGAAAGGGCCTCGCGTGGTTTCCCGTCGATCTCCGCAGGCAGCTCACTGAATGGGATGCGACCGAGCGTTCGGAGGCCCGCATCCACGAGTACCTCGTCGTCCCTGATCCGCGCGACCACCGCGGTTACAGCATGACCCTCGTCGGGAAACTCCTCCGCCTCGTCGTCGGTCCAGTCGTCCGGATCGTCGTCGGTCCAGTCGTCCGGATCGTCGTCGGTCCAGTCGTCCGGATCGTCGTCGGCCCAGTAGTGCCGGCTACCGCTCAGGCTCATTGCGGATCGCCGAACGCGATGTTGCTGTGGAACTCATCGAGCGCGGCAGCCGCCTCTTCGTGTTCTAGTTGCCGCTCGCGCTGATATTTCGCGATCGAGCGCATCGGAATTCGACGGTGGCTTCCCACGCGAACGTGCTCGACTGTGCCCGCATCGACGAGCTTCATCAGGGTCGGTCGAGACATGCCGAGCATGGTCGCGGCCTCGGTACTGGTGAAGAGGTCTTTGACGGGGACCACGACGGCTCCAGTCGAGTGCTCCGCCTCAAGCAACTCGAGCACCTTCTCGGCGCTCCGACGCGTGAGGTTGAGTGTCACCGTCACCTCATCCGGTGACGCCTCCAAAGCGTCACGCAGTGCTTGGATGTCATCGGGAAGTATCTCGGGCATGTTCCCCTCCAACCGAAACAACCGAATCTAACTGAAGCAACTGTAACTAGGTGTCGTAAGTGAAGTCAAGCATGGAGATGCTGTTTCCAGAACTGTGCGCCGTGGGTGCGCCCTAACGATCACTCAGCGCCTGGAATCACGGGGATCCTGATTGCTTTGCAAGCAGGATGTCAGGAGTTCGAATCTCCTAGGCTCCACAGTTTTCCTCCGGAGGTTCCCTGCCTCTCGCAACGTCACGCGCGCGTAACAGCCGCCGCGTAGAGTTGCGACACCGCGGCACGTGCGTGCGCGGCGAAGGGAGCTGACGTGTCGACGCTGCGGTTCGGGGTGTTCGAGGTGTACGGCCCGCAAGTGGGTGGCACGCTCAGTTGGCCGCATCCGCTCAGCGACTCGATCGACTTCGCCGACCCGGAGCGCTGGGTGCGCCTTGCGAAGGTCATGGATGCCACCGGTTTCGACTTCCTCTTCTTCGCCGACGGCTATGGCTATCCGATCGTCGGGGATGACATCAGTGCCGACGCCGTTGCGCAGGGCATCAACTTCTCGGGGTACGACCCCGCAACGCTACTCCCGGTGCTCATGCGCGAGACGTCCGACCTCGGATTCGTCGTCACCGCGACCACCGGCATCGACCACCCCGTCCAGCTCGCCCGCCGCTTCTCAACCCTGGACGTGATCTCGGGTGGACGGATCGGCTGGAACATCGTCACGGGCGCCTCGCAGAACGCTGTTGCCGAACTCTTCGGCCATGACGGGATGGTCGCGCACGACACCCGCTACGCGATGGCCGAAGAGTACGTCTCGCTGGCGCGGCGCTACTGGGAGGATGCCTGGAGTGACGACGCGCTCATAGCCGACCGCGAGTCCGGCGTCTACGCGCAACGGTCCGGCATCCATCGGGTGGTCTACGAGGGTGATCACTACCGCTCCCGCGGCTACTACGGCGCGCCCCCTACGCCCCAGCGCACGCCCCTGCTCTTCCAGGCCGGCACGTCTCCGGCCGGTCGGGCCTTCGCCGCGCGGCACGCCGAGTGTGTGTTCGTCCAGGCGACCACACCGACTCACACGGCATCCGCCGTTGCCGACCTGCACCGGCGCGCCGGCGACGAAGGGCGCACGACACCGCTCGTGACGATGGCGGGGCTGACCGCGATCGTTGCCGAGACCTCTGCCGAGGCGAGGGAGCTCGCCGACGAATTCGACAGGATGCAGACCGACGATGTTGTGGCGACTCTCTACGCGGGCAACACCGGCATCGATCTGCGAACCCTCGATCCCGACCAGACTCTCCACCAGGTGCTCGACGCCGGCGGACCGATCGGACAGATGGGCACCAGCAACATCGAGCGATTCCTCGGCAGCGCGGAGCGACCCGCTCCGACGGTGCGGGAGATTCTCGACGAGCTGCGCTGCCGCGGCACGCGGGGCTTCCGTCTGGTCGGAGACCCGACCGAGGTGGCTGACGGGGTCGAGGAACTTGCGGCCCGCACGGGACTCGACGGGTTCCTGATCGAGCCCGTCTTCGGAACCCGGGATGTCGAGGCGTTCGGTGACCTCGTTCTTCCGATTCTGCGCGAGCGCGGACGGCTTTCGCCGCGGCGATCGGATGCGACGTTCCGGTCCCGCATGCGGGGGATGCTGCCGGCAGCTCCCGTATCGTAAGTCCATGGATCTGCGGGTCGCGGCTTACTCGATCGTCATAGACGACGACAGGCGCATGCTGCTCGCGCACTGGAACGAAGGCGGTGCCTCCGGCTGGACCCTTCCTGGCGGCGGCCTCGAACCCGGCGAAAGTCCGGATGCTGCGGCACGCCGCGAAGCCCGCGAAGAGACCGGCTACCGCGTTGCGCTCGACGAACTTCTCGGCATCCACTCGCGCGTGATCCCCGCCCGCCGCCGACTCGTGGCCGGGTCGGATCTGCCGCTGCAGGCACTGCGCATCGACTACCGCGCCCACGTCACCGGCGGCGAGCTGCGCAACGAAACCGATGGCACAACGGATCGAGCCGAGTGGTTCCCGCTGTCGGAGGTGCGGCGACTGAAGCGCGTCAGCCTCGTCAACATCGGCCTGCGGATGGCGGGACTGGAGTCCTTCGCGCGCTGAAGGCTTCAGCGCAAACGACTGCGGCGCCCGGAAACCGGGCGCCGCAGCACTGGCTGATCTGAATCAGGCGTCGGGAGCGCGCAGCGGGTCGTCGGCAACCCACAGCTCGTCGTCTGCCCGCAGGGTCTGCCAGGCGGCGTAAAGCACACCGGCTGCTGCGATGACACCGAGGATGATGGCGAACACGCCACCGGCGCCGATCCCCTGCTTCTGGGGCTCGAGGGCCGACAGCTTCTTGGACAGCTTCTTCGAGACATCCTTGCCGTACTTGTCGGCGAGCTTGGCGTACTTCTTGGCGTCGGGCGCAGACAGTCCACGGCCCGCAGCGAGTCTCGCGCGAGTCTCGTTTGCGGCGTCCCATGCCGAGAGGGCCGAACCGACGACGGCTCCCGTCGCAGGGATCGCTCGGTTGGTCAGGAACGACTTGGACGATGCGAGTCCGCGCTGGACATACGGCTGCGCGTACTTGCCGTAGGCCTCCTGAACCTGGGGCACGACCTGCTCACGGCCGTAGTTGCCCAACTGCCGACCCGCTTGGCGGGCGATGTCAGCGGCTTCGCCAACGAGCGCCTGCTGCGACTCCCAGATGTCGTTCGCGTGCTTCTGGAGCTTGCGGAGTTCCTTCTTGCGCTTGCGGCTGAGGCTCACGGGGCCCTCCCTGTCGTGTCGACGTGGTCTTCCCATCTTGCCATGTGTGCCGCAGACGGGAAGTGTTCCCGGCGAACTCTGAAAGAATGGCGGCATGCCTCAGCACACCGCGGTCGCCACGATCCACACTAACCACGGCGACATCGTCGTCAACCTGTTCGGGGACCAGGCCCCGCGCACGGTCCAGAACTTCGTCGGCCTCTCCGACGGAACCCGTGACTGGACGCACCCGGCCACCGGCAAGCCGGGTGAGGGCGCGCTCTACACGGATGTCATCTTCCACCGCATCATCGAGGGCTTCATGATCCAGGGCGGCGACCCGCTGGGCGTCGGCACAGGCGGACCGGGATACAACTTCAACGACGAGATCAGCCCCGAACTCACCTTCACCGAGCCCTACAAGCTCGCAATGGCCAACGCGGGCCTCCGCCGCAACGCCATCACCGGCCAGGCCGAGGGCACGAACGGTTCCCAGTTCTTCATCACGGTTCCCGGTCAGGGCGGCCGTGGTCCCGAGTGGCTTCAGGGCAAGCACACGATCTTCGGTGAGGTCGCGGATGACGAATCCCGCCGTGTCGTCGACGCGATCAGCGCCGTTGCCACCGGCCCGGGCGATCGTCCGATCGAGCCCGTCGTGATCTCGTCGATCGACATCGCTTCGGTCTGACCGGAGGGCGGCGTCCGCCGTGACGACTTCCGACGAGTTCCGCAGCAACCGCGATAACTTCTGCTACCGGCATCCGGACCGGCAGAGCTTTGTGCTGTGCCAGCGCTGCATGCGCACGATCTGCCCGGAGTGTCAAACCCCGGCAGCAGTCGGGGTCATCTGCCCGGAGTGCCTGCGTGAGCAGCGTGCGACGCAGACCACTGCCCAGAAGAAGGCCGAGCGACGCTGGTCTCGGGCTCCGATGACTGTCGGAACCCAGCGACCGACGGCGACCTACGTCATCATCGCGATCACGGCGGCGGTCTTCGTTCTTCAGCTTTTCATCCCCGCGCTCGAGGGCATCTTCGCCTTCAACAGCGCCTTTGTGATCCCATCGATCGCATTCGAGCCGTGGCGGTTGCTCACGGCTGTCTTCTTGCACTCGAGCTTCTTCCACATCGGACTGAACATGCTCGCGCTGTGGATGATCGGCAGATCGCTGGAGCCGCTTCTCGGTCACGCGCGATTTGTCGCGCTGTACCTGCTTTCGGGACTCGGCGGATCCGTGGGCGTCGCGTTGATTGCGCCCGGCATCTGGGTAGTCGGAGCCTCGGGCGCCGTCTTCGGTCTCCTTGGCGCGCTGTTGGTGATCGGTCGTCACATCGGGGCGAACATCACCGGCATCCTGATCGTGCTCGGCATCAACCTCGTGATCGGGTTCGTCCCGGGGTACAACATCGCGTGGCAGGCGCACATTGGCGGCCTTGTCGTCGGAGCACTCATCGGGCTCGTGTTCGCCCGAACCCGCACGCGGGCTCGCCAGCCGCTGCAGATCGGACTTCTCATCGCTATCGGCGTCGGCTTGTTGGCGCTGCTGGCGATCCCCGCCGTGTTCTACGTGTGATTCATCCACAGATTCATCCACACCTGGGGATGAATCACAGCGGTGTAATTCGGTGGGTACCGATCCGCGCGGCTAGCGCCAGCGTGTGGTCATGAGGAAGCCGACGAAGGCGATCCCGAATCCGATGACGAGGTTCCACGCGTCGATCCCGGGAATCGGGAACTGCATGCCGCTGATGTAGAAGATCAGAACCCAGACCAGGCCGAGCAGCATGAGCCCGATCATGACCGGCTTGAACCAGACAGGGTTCGGTGCGGAATCCGCGCTGCTGCTCTCGACGATCGGTTCGTCGTCGTTGCTCGGGCGTGCCATGCGTCAAGTCTAACTGCCAGGGCTCCTCCAGCAGGAGACGAATAGAATCGCCCGTGATGTACGACGCCCGGTGACCTGGGCCCAAACGAGGACTCAGACGAGGGGGATGCCGTGGGTGATGCGGAGGAGACGCCGCAGCTGACCCGGCGATCGCGTCGCACCACGAAGCGCCGCCGCCGGGTGAGCGTCCTCGGCGTGATCGGGGAACTACTCATCACCGTCGGTGTCCTCGCCTTCCTCTATGTCGGTTGGCAGTTGTGGCTCGGAGACGTCATCCAGGGCGCGCAGAAGAACGCTGCCGGCAGCGAGTTGTCGGAGCAGTGGGCACAGGCAGCAGAGACTGCATCTCCAACGCCGGATGCTTCGGCCTCGCCGGAGCCGACCGCCACCACCGACGCCGACGTTTCCATCCCTGTTCTCGGGCAGCCCGATGACGCGCAAGAGTTCGCTGTCATGCGTGTTCCCCGCTGGGGCTCGGACTACATGGTGCCGGTCGCGGGCGGTGTGACGCGTGCACGAACGCTCGACCCGATCGGCATCGGTCATTACCCGGGCACGCAAATGCCGGGAGAGACCGGGAACTTCGCCGTCGCCGGCCACCGCACGACGTACGGCAAGCCGTTCTCCGACATCGAGACCCTGCGGATCGGCGATGCGATCGTCGTCGAAACTGAAGCCGGCTGGTACACCTATCGGTTCCGCACCCTCGAGTATGTGAAGCCGACTGAGACCTCAGTGCTCAACGCGACGCCGCAGCTGGATGTCGCAGCCGGCGATGCCTACATCACGTTGACCAGCTGCAGTCCGCGCTGGAGCATGACGGAGCGCATCGTCGCGTACGGCGTGTTCGAGTCGTTCACTCCCCGCGAAGCCGGCCCGCCCGCATCCCTCACGGAAGGAATCGCCTGATGTATGCCGCTCTCTGGCACGTGCTGCCCGGCCCGTGGTGGGCAAAGGTCGCGATTCTCACCGTGATGGCCGCCGCTGTTCTGTACGGCCTCGTGTTCTACGTTTTCCCCTGGATCAGTGAGCTGACCACTCCGCAGGACGCGACAGTCGGGTGACCGCAGATCCAGCGAGCATCGCACCGGTGCTCGTAGTCGACAACCACGACAGCTTCGTCCACACGCTCGTCGGGTACCTGCACGAGTTGGGTGCCGCTACCGTCATGGTCGAGGCAGACCAGGTCAGCGTGGATGCCGTCCCGCGGCTCGTCGGTGAACACGCCGGCATCCTTATCTCCCCCGGTCCCGGTCGCCCCGCCGACACCGCGGCCTCGCAGAATCTTGTGCGCGAGGCCGTGGAGCGGGGTGTTCCCGTGCTCGGAGTGTGCCTAGGGCACCAGGTGATCGCCGAGGCACTGGGTGCGCGGGTGTCCGTCGCTCCGGAACTGTTCCATGGCGTCACCTCGCCGGTCACTCACGATGGGTCGACGCTCTTTTTCGGAATCCCGTCGCCGTTCATCGCCAACCGGTATCACTCGCTGTCGATTGATCCCGACTCGATCCCCGAGAGTCTCGTCGTCACGGCCCGCACCGACAGCGGAATCGTCATGGGCATCGCGCACCGCGACGCGCCGCTGTGGGGTGTGCAATTCCACCCCGAGAGCGTGCTCACCGAAGGCGGTTACCGGCTGCTGGCGAACTGGTTGGAACAGGTCGGCTATCCGGATGCCGTCGAACGATCCCGCACGCTCCGGCCGCACGTCGCCGCCGGCGTGTGAGTCAATCCCTCGCGAGACTGCACCGTGCCCGCGAGGCCGTGCGCTCAGTGGGCTCTCTCGCGGGCACGTTGCAGTCTCGACGGTCTAGCCAGACGAGGCGAGCGCCGCTCGGCGCCGTGCGGTCGGGGGTCAACCGGAGCAGTAGGTCAACGTGATCGTCGAGCGGACCGGGACCTCACCGGGCGCGAGGGACTGAGCGATGACGACAGGCGGGTTGGTCGCGGGGCACGACGTGTCCTCCTGCGTCTCGACCGTCAGCTGAGTGTCCGGGGCTTCGAGTTCGCGCGTGGCAGCCTCGACGGTGTACCCGGTCACGTCGTTGATCAGAACGCGTCCCGTCGCAACGACGAGGTCGACGCTGCTTCCAACCGCGACCTGATCACCGCCAGCCGGGTCCGCAGCGATGACGATTCCGGCGTCGAGGGCGGGGTCGTTGCGCGAGGTCACCGTGCCGACCTTCAGACCGACCTGCTCGAGGGCCTGCGCGGCAGTTTCCTGCGTGAGGCCGGTGAGCGTCGGCACGGCCGCGAGCTCTTGCCCCGTCGAAACGTAAACCTTGATCTCCTGGTTCACCTCGACCGAGACATCCGTGCCGGGTTCTGTCCGGATGACGTTTCCTTCGGCCACCTCGACACTCGACTCTTCGACGCGCACCGGAACGAGGTCGATCGCGGTCAGTTCTTCGGCGGCCCGATCGTAGGTCATGCCGGTGAGGTCGGGGACGATCCGGGAGTTGCTGGGGACGTTCTCGTCCCCGCGCGGAATGGTGAGCACCCAGAACAAGACCGAGATCAGCAACACGGCCAGGATCGCGACGCCTGCCCACACCCAGGCCACGGGGGGACCCGACTGCGTGCGGCGCATGGTCGTGTCGGTCGAGAGCTGCCGAAGCGACCGGGCAGTCTCTGCGGCTTGCCGCGGGTTGGGTCCGTAGAGCTCGCTGGTGAGTGTTCCCAACTGGCGGCGGGAGGGCGCCTTACCGGTCAGTGCGTGAGTCAGTGCGGCGCGAAACGAGGGGGCGTCTTGGTAGCGCTGGTAGGGATCCTTCGCGAGAGCGCGCAGCACTACGGCATCCAGCGCTCGCGGAATCTCTTCGTTGATCTCCGACGGCGTGAGGGGGGTCTCGCTGACGTGCTGATAGGCAACGGCAACCGGGGACTCGCCCCGGAACGGCGCTCTGCCGGTCAACAGCTCATAGAGCACGACACCGGTGGAGTACAGGTCGGCGCGGGCATCGACAGGTTCCCCCTTCGCCTGCTCCGGGGAGAAGTAGGCGGCGGTGCCGAGGATCGCGGTGGTCTCGGCGACGGTGGACGACGAATCCGAGACGGCGCGAGCGATACCGAAGTCCATGACCTTGATGTGGTCGTCGGCGGTGACCATGACGTTGCCGGGCTTGATGTCGCGGTGCACCACACCGGCACGGTGCGAGTACTCGAGGGCTTCAAGGATGCCGTCGGCATAGGCGACGGCACGCTCGGCGTCGACAGGGCCCTCTTCGATGACGTCCTTCAGCAGTCGACCAGAAACCAGCTCCATGACGATGTACGGCACCGGCTGGGTCGTGCCGTCGGGAAGGGACTCGGTCTCTTCGCCGGCGTCGAACACGCGCACGATCGTCGGGTGCGACATCCGCGACGCCGCCTGCGCCTCCAAGCGGAAGCGCGTGCGGAAACCGGCATCGCGGGCCAGCTCAGGATCGAGGATCTTGATGGCGACGTCGCGGCCGAGGGTCAGGTCGTATCCGCGATACACCGATGCCATGCCGCCACGGCCGATCGACTCGTCGATCCGGTAGCGCCCCGACAGCACGCGAGAATCGTCGGTCACACTACCCCTCCCTGACTGAGCCAGTCTGTTCAGCCTAGTCGAGCGCTTCCTGTGAACCTCCGGTCAGGGAGTGGGGGTCGGGGTCGCTGGAGCCTCAATCTGAACCTGCATCTGCGGTGAGGCATCCGACGTGCGCTGCTCGGCGCCACTGCACAGGGCGGTGTACGACGCGGTGAGCGTCTGTCCGGCTGCGTTGGCGATCAGGATCGCCTCCTCGCGGTCGTTCGGGGGGAACGTGCGCTGCGAGGTGCCGTCAACGGTGAAGACCGCGTTCTGCAGGGTGACGGTGTAGCCGCTGAGCGTGCCCGTGCCGGTGGGGCAGGTGAAGCTGTCCCACGTCAGCGTGACGGTCGAGCCCGCCACAGCAGGCTCACCGCCCTGGATCGCCGGGGGGTTGCTCGGGCCGCCGATGGGCGTGACCTGGCCGTAGCACGAGATCGTGAGCGCCGTTGTCGGCTCGATGTTGCCGGTCGGGTTCACCTGCCAAACGACGCCGACCTGCGAGTCATCCGGAGCAGCAGTGCCGTTGTCGGTGACCACTTCGAGCACCCCCGCGCTCTTGGCAGCCTGCACAGCCTGGTCGCACTGCATGCCGACGAGGTTCAGGGCGTCGATGTTGATGCGGGTCTCACTCGGCGAGGGCGTCGGTGTCGAGGCGCTCGGCGACGGGGCCGACGACGAGCTCGTGGGGTCGGGTGACGGCTGCTGGTTGGCAACCAGGGCCCATATCGTGCCGCCGAGCACGAGCACAAGCAGCACGATGAGCGCGACGAGGGGCCAGGTCCACGGGCTGCGCTTGCGCGGCGCAGGCTCTTCGGTAGGGGTCTCCGGAGCCGGCATCAGCCGTGTCTCGGCGGATGTCGCGGTGGACGTCAGCAGTGCCGTTGCGTCATCAGCGGCGATGGCGCCCGTGGCGATCGCCGGGATCGCTGCTGCTGCGGCGGCGACGTCGCCTCGGCGCAGAGCCGTGGCTGCCCGAGCAACGGCAGCCGCCGTGGCAGGTCGGTCCTCGGGCTTTTTGGCGATCATCGCCATGACGAGGTTCTGTACCGGAACAGCCACGGTTGGCGGCAGCGGCGGCGGCTGCTCGTTGATCTGGGCCATCGCGATCGCGACCTGGGACTCGCCGGTGAACGGACGCTTGCCGGCCAGGCATTCGTACGCGACGATCCCGAGCGAGTAGATGTCGGTGGCAGGGGAGGCCGGGTGACCGGATGCTTGCTCGGGCGAGAGGTACTGCACGGTGCCCATGACCTGGCCTGTCGCGGTCAGGGGAACCTGGTCGGCGATACGAGCGATGCCGAAGTCCGTGATCTTGACGCGGCCGTCGGGGGTGATCAGCAGGTTCCCGGGCTTGATGTCGCGATGGACGAGGCCCGCCGCGTGCGCTGCCTGCAGGGCTGCAGAGGTCTGGGCGATGATGTCGAGCGTCTTGTCAGTCGACAGCGATCCGTCTCGTTCGAGGATCGTCGACAGGGCTTCACCGGGAACGAGCTCCATCACCAGGAACGCACTGCCGTTCTCTTCGCCGTAGTCGAAGACGCTGGCGATGCCCTCGTGGTTGACGAGCGCTGCGTGCCTGGCCTCGGCGCGGAACCGCTCGAGGAACCCGGGGTCGCCCATGTACTCGTCTTTGAGGATCTTGATCGCGACCGTCCGTCCGATGACGTGGTCGGTTGCTTCCCAGACCTCGCCCATGCCGCCGATCGCGATTCGCGAATCCAGCTCGTAACGGCCGCCGAAGGTCACACCCTGCGTCGGTCTCATTTGTTCAGCACCGCCTCCATGACCTTCTTCGCGATCGGGGACGCGATGAGATCTCCGTATCCCGACTGACCCATTCCGCCACCGTTCTCCACGACGACAGCCACTGCCACCTCGGGATCGTCGGCGGGCGCGAACCCGGTGAACCAGAGGGTGTACGGCTTGTTGGGTCCGTTCTCCGCCGTACCCGTCTTACCGGCCACGTCGACGCCCTCTATTCTTGCATTCGAGGCGGCGCCGTTTTCGACATTCGCGACCATCATGGCGACCATCTCCTCGTTCAACGCGGGACTCAGTGCCTCGCCGAAAACGGTGCTCTCAAACGTCTGCTGCACCGAAAGGTCGGGCCCGATGACCTGGTCGACCATGCGGGGGTTCATGACGATGCCGCCGTTGGCGATACCGGCCGAGACCATCGCCATCTGCAGCGGCGTCGCCGTCACCTGCCCCTGACCGAAGCCGGTGAGCGCGGTCTGCGGAGCGTCCAGCCCCCGGGGGTAGCTCGAGGGAATCGAGTCGAGCGGGATGCTGAACGAGAGGTTGAAGCCGAACTTCTCAGCCTGCTGGCGGATGGCCTCGTCTCCGAGCTGCACGGCAAGCTGAGCCATGGGGATGTTGCAGCTCAGGCGCAGCGCGTCGGCTATCGATACCGTCTCGCCCGGCCCACATGTTCCGCCGCTGGCGTTGCGGATCGTGTTCGACGACTGGGGCAGCTGCCAGATGGCCGGGTTCGGGATCTGCGAATCGGGCGTGTAGTCGCCCGACGCCAGAGCCGCCGCGACGACGACGACCTTGAACGTCGATCCCGGTGGGTTGAGATCCCCCGCGATGGCGCGGTTGTAGAGCGGGTCCGCGGGATCCGCGAGCAGGGCGGCGTAATCAGTCTCGACCTGAGCGGTGTCGTGCGAAACGAGGAGGTTCGTGTCGTAGCTGGGGCTCGTGACCATCGCGAGGACTCGGCCCGTGTCGGGTTCGATCGCGATGACCGCGCCCTGCAGGTCGCCGAGGGCCTCGTACGCGGCTCGCTGGACGTCGGCATCCAGCGACAGCACGACATTGGAGCCGCGCGGCGGCTGCCCGGTGAGGATCTGTTCGATGCGAGAGAGGAACTGCGAGCTCGCGGTGCCGCTGAGCTCGTCGTTCATGGCCTGTTCGATGCCGGTCGCTTCGCCCACCACCGGGATCACCCCGGTCACCGGAGCCCACATGTCGGGGTCGACGTAGACCCGCTGCCAGCTGAAGACGTCACTCGAGGGGACCGATGACGCGATAGCCGAGCCGCTTGCGATGATCGAGCCGCGCTGCACTTCGTAGGAGTCGTACAGGGCACGCGTGTTGCGCGGGTAGTCGGCGAGATCCGCCGACTGGATTCCCTGGATCCACGTCGTCGAGGCGAACAGGGCGAGGAACATCATGAGCATCAGGATGCTCAGCCGCCGCAACTCCTTGGTCATCGCCGCATCACCCCCATCATCCGATCACCGCGCGAGGACGGCTGCGGACGGCATCCGAGATGCGAAGCAGAAGGGCCACGATGATCCAGTTGGCAACGAGCGAGGATCCGCCCGCGGCCAGGAACGGTGTCGTGAGGCCCGTGACGGGGATGACTCGGGTGACGCCGCCGACCATGATGAACACCTGCAGGGCGATCGTGAACGCGAGACCGGTCGCCAAGAGCTTGCCGAAGTCGTCTTGACCGGCGACGCCGATCCGGATGCCGCGCGCAACGAACACCATGTACAGCAGCAGGATGGCGAAGACACCGGCAAGGCCGAGCTCTTCACCGAGGCTCGGCAGGATGTAGTCGCTCTGCGACAGCGGCGTGATGTAGGGCCGCCCCTGCCCGAGCCCGGTGCCGATGAGCCCGCCGTGGGCGAGGCCGTAGATTCCTTGCACGAGCTGGAAGCTGCCGCCGTAGGCGTCGATGCGCTCAGGGTTGAACGGGTCGAGCCAGTTGTCGAACCGCCCCCCGACGTAGGACAGCACCCGCGAGGCGAAGAACGCGCCGGCCGCGGCCAGGACGAGACCGATGACGACCCAGGACGTCTTGCCGGTGGCGACGTAGAGCATCGCGACGAACATGCCGAACAGCAGCAGTCCGGTGCCGAGGTCGCGCTGCAGCACGATGATGCCGAGCGAGATCAGCCAGAGGACGAGGAGGGGACCCAGCTCGCGCGCCCGCGGCCACGTCATGCCCAGGAACCGGGTTCCGACCGAGCTCAGGCTCTCGCGGGTGCGCACGAGGTAGCCGGCGAAGAAGATCGCCAACGAGATCTTCGCGAGCTCGCCGGGTTGGAACGAGAAGATCCCGAGCGACACCCAGACGTCCGCGTTCGCATCGGTACCGAGGCCCGGCACGATCGGAAGTAGCAGCAGGGCGATCCCGGCGAACCCGAAGATGTAGGTGTAGCGGAACAGCACGCGGTAGTTGCGCAGCACGATCACCACGGCGAGGCATCCGAGGATCGCAATGCCCGCCCAGGCGAGCTGGCGAACCGACGCCGCATCCCACCCTTCGGCGCCGTCGGCGAGGTCGATGCGGTAGATCATCGCGATCCCGAGCCCGGTGAGGAGGGTCGCAATCGGCACGACGAACGGGTCGGCATCCCGGGCCCAGACGCGCAAGCCGATGTGGACAGCGATGACCGTGGTGAACAGTCCGCCGAAGGCGATGAGGTAGGCGGCGGCGATCTCGCCCATGACGCCGAGCTGCACCAGCGCGAGGGCGCCCAGCGAGAGCACGAGGGCGAACAGCAGCAGGCCGAGTTCGCGGTTGCGCTGCTTCTGCGGGGTGCGCAGTCGCTTGAGCGCGCGGACGACTGCCGTGTCGGTCGAGACGTCGACCGCCGGTTCACGCGTGATCGCGGGATCAGCCATCTGATTCCTCCGCGTCGTCGGGATCGAGCGCGTTCACGATCGCTCGCGCATCTGCGAGCGATCGGGCCGAGATCGTGCCTTCGACCGTTGCGCGCTTGAAGTTGCTCAGATCGGCGAGCAGGATGCCGGTGTCCTCGTACGGCGTCGACAGCGAGATCGGGCCGATGTTCTGCTGGATGCCGCGGTAGATGACGACAGTGTCGTCGTCGGCGCCGACGAAAAAGCGGGTCTGCGTCCACTGGTAGGCGCCGAAGAGGGCGACGCCGATCATCGCGAGCACGATCACGAACCCTGCGATCCAGGCAAGCCGGCGGCGTCGCGACCGGCGGCGGTCCTCTTCGATGAGCTCTTCGAGGAACTCCGGGGCCGGTTCGAAATGGGTCGGCTCGTTGGCTGCCTGCCGCGCAGGATGCAACCAGCCCGTCAGGGAGCTGCGGGCCGCGGGGACGTCGATTCCCTCCGGGTTCGACGCGGACCCGACAACCGTCGCGGTTCCCGAGAAGAGCGGATGCCGCCCCCCGACATCCACCAGCACGATGGTGACGTTGTCGGGAGCCCCGGCATCCAGAGCCATCTTCAGCAGAGCGTCGGCGGTGCGGGCGGGAGCGAGATCTGCCGCGAGTGCCTTGGACGTCTGGGTGTCGGGGACGACGCCGCACAGCCCGTCCGAGCACAGGAGCCAGCGGTCACCGGGCTGAGTCGGCATGACGAAGGTGTCGATCTCGGGGTTCGGCGACATGTCACCGAGCACGCGCATCAGCACCGAGCGCCGCGGGTGATACCGCGCCTCTTCGGGAGTGATGCGACCCGAGTCGACCAGACGCTGGACGAACGTGTGGTCCGTCGTGATCTGGGTCAGGGCCCCGTCGCGGTACAAGTACACGCGGGAATCGCCGATGTGGGCGATCACGGCGTAGTCATCGACCATCGCAAGCGCGCTCACGGTGGTTCCCATGCCGGCCAGTTCCGGGCGCGCGGCGACGGTATCGATGAGGGCAGCCGCGGTATCGGTGATCGCCTCGCCCAATGCGCGTTCTGCTGCAGCGGGTGAGTCGAAGGGTCGATCGAGCTCTGCCAGCTGCGCGATCGCGATGCTCGAGGCCACGTCGCCACCGGCGTGGCCGCCCATCCCGTCGGCGACGACGAACAGGTTGGACCCGGCGTACCCGGAGTCCTGGTTGTTCGAGCGCACCTTGCCGGTGTGCGACAGCGCCGCGCTGGATCCTTCGAAGACCATGACGGGTCGGCCGTTACTTCCGCAGCTCGAAGGTTGTCGCGCCGACCTTGATCGGGGCGCCGATCTTCACCTCGACCGGCGCGCTCACGCGTGCGCCGTCATGCCAGGTGCCGTTCGTGGAATCGAGATCCTGCAGCATCCACTGCTCGCCCCAAAGCAGGAGACGCGCGTGGTGGCTCGAGGTGTAGTCGTCACGGATGACCAGGCCCGACTCGCTGGATCGCCCGATCGTCAGCGGTTCGGTTCCCAGGGGGAGCTCGAGACCGGCCTTGGGGCCGCTCGTGATCACGATGCGCGAGACGGCGTCTTTCGTTGCGGGTCCCCCAGCGGCTCCGGAGGGTGCCGGCTGTGCGGTGGGCGCCACGGGGGCTGTCTCTCGGGGCGAGGAGGGCCCGGCCGCCGCAGCCTCCGGCATCCGTCGTACCCGCACACCGAACACGTCGGCGCGCAACGAGTAGACCACGGCGAAGACGAAGAACCAGAGCAGAAGCAGAAAGCCGATCTGCAGCAGAAGAAGTGTCAGTTCACTCATGCGCGGCCGCCCCCGTCGAACACGTCGAAAGCGCGCGTGGCATCGGATGCTGCAGGTCGCGCCGGCGCCGAGGCCTGCGCGACGACGCGGAAGGTCATGTCGGTGCGGCCGATCGTGATGGTGGAGTCCGGTGGCAGGGGGGACTCGGTGATCTTGCGACCGTTCAGCAGCGTGCCATTGGTCGACCCGAGGTCGCGCACCATCGCGCGCTCGCCGTCCCACAGCACTTCGACGTGCCGGCGGCTGGTTCCGGAATCCGCGAGCGTGATGTCGGCGTCGCTTCCCCGACCGATCACCGTGCGGGCCTTCACGAGCGGATGCCGCTGGCCCGCGATGTCGAGAACGCCGCGCCATGACACCGAGCCTTGCGCGGTCGACGAGTCGACCTGCAGCGTCCCGGTCGAGAGGGCTTCGTCTCGGCGAATGGTTACGGAAACGGGGCCGGCGAAGGTATATCCCTGTGACCGTGCGTGCTTCGTGACGAGATCGGCCAGTTCGTCGACGAGTGGCTGTCCGATCGCCTGCATCCGTTCGTCGTCGGCGGGTGCCAGCCGGACGGTGAACGTGTTCGGGGCAAGGATCCTGTCCCGGGCCACAACGGCGGCCTTCTTGTCGAGCTCGCTGCGCAGGGCGGAGGCGATCTCGACGGGTTGGATCCCGCTACGGAAGGTCTTCGCGAACGCGCCGTTCACGGCACGTTCGAGTCCCTTCTCGAAGCTGTCAAGTAGTCCCACGGATCTCCTCAGGCAGGCAGAGCGGTCCACCCATGCTAGTTGGAGACTCTGAACGGGCCATGGACGACCTGGCGGAAGCGCCGATACCGGGCGCCTTGCCTCACGTCAAGATGTC
>NZ_DCBW01000038.1:0-90659 GCF_002313585.1 Microbacterium sp. UBA1097
CGGTGGGCGCGGTCGATGGCCTGCGCCTCGACGGCCGGGTTCCACCACGGGTCGAGCAGGATGACGTAGTCGGCCTCGACGAGGTTGAGCCCGACACCGCCCGCCTTGAGCGAGACAAAGAACGCTGGCGCGTCGCCGGTGCGGAACTGGTCGATGACGGCAGCGCGGTTGGTCGTTGAGCCGTCGAGGTAGAGCGAGGCGATCCCGGCATCCGTCGCAGCATCCCGCGCGCGGCCGAGGAAGCGGGTGAATTGGCTGAGCACGAGGGCGCGGTGCCCTTCGGCAGCTGCCTCGCGAAGCAGCTCGATGAGGGCGTCGAGCTTTGCCGAGGGCGCTTCGCCTTCGTCGACCAGGTCGGGCGAGAGCGAGAGTTGGCGAAGCAGAGTGAGCGAGCGGAAGATCTGGAACCGGTTCGCGTCGACGTCGTCGACCAGACCGAGCACTTTCTGGCGCTCACGTGCGAGCCTGCGGTCGTAGAGCCGCCGGTGGGTCGGGTGCAGATCGAGCACGAGTTGCTGCTCTTGCTTGGGCGGCAGTTCCGATGCGACAAGCTCTTTGGTGCGGCGCAGCAGGAAGGGGCGGATGCGGCGCTGCAGCGTCCGCAGCCGTTCGTTGTCGCGTTCTCGTTCGATGGGTGTGCGGTAGTACTCGGTGAAGCTGCGGCGCCCTCCCAGCAAACCCGGGCACGCGAGCGAGACGAGCGCCCACAGCTCGAGCAGGTTGTTCTCGAGCGGAGTGCCGGTGATGACCAGTGTGAAGGGAGCGTCCAGCATCCGGGCGCATTTGTAGCCCTGCGACGACGGGTTCTTGATCTGTTGAGCCTCGTCGAGAATGAGCCCCTGCCAGTCCAGGGTCGCGTAAGCGTCGAACTCGAGACGGAACAGCGCGTAGCTGGTCACGACGACGTGCGCCCCGGCGACCTCGTCGGCCAGTGCCGTGCCGCGCTTGTTTCCCATTGCGCTGATCGCAGCGACGCGCAGCTCGGGCGCGAATCGCGCGCACTCGGCAGCCCAGTTGCCGACGACGCTGGTGGGGGCGACGATGAGAAACGGCGGATGCTGCTGGTCGCCCGTCTCAAGCGCATCGAGTCGTGCTTTCTCGATCATCGCGATGGTCTGCAGGGTCTTACCCAGGCCCATGTCGTCGGCGAGCACCCCGCCGAGTTGGTGGGTGCGCAGGAAGTCGAGCCAAGAGAACCCTGTGCGCTGGTAGTCGCGCAGTTCGGCGCGCAGGGTCGGGGGCGGCTCGATGGGGGTGAGCTGATCGTGGTCGCTGAGACCGCGCACCCGCATCCACCATTCGATCTCTTGGCGCGCGACGACGCCCAGCTCGACGAGCTCTTCCCAGAGGTCGGCTTGGTAGCGGCTGACCTGCACCGAGGTGACGGGGCGGTCCGAGAGGGCACTGGCTTCGGCGATGATCTCGCGCAGGCGCTGCAGCTCGGGCGTATCGAGCGAGAAGTAGGTGCCGCTCGGCAGGACGAGGATCGGCTCGTTCTCGCTGAGCGCCCGGAACAGGGCAGCGAAGTCGACATCCTCACCCTCGATGCGCACCTGAACGCTCAGGTCGAACCAATCATTGGTTCCGGGCTGGGCGGTGACCGAGACATCCGGCGCCTGGGATGCGGCACGGAAGCTGGGCGCCTCGACGTCTTCGATGACCCGCACGGCCTCGAGCGAACGCAGGCCGGGCAGCACTTCGGCGACGAAAAGCACAGCAGCCGCGCCTCGCAGGGTTTGGTCGGGCGGCACCACCGCAGCATCGGGCCGCTCCCCCGGCAGCACGATGGAGGCGTGGGCGCCTGCGGCGCTGCGAACGGCATCGAGGATGCCGCCCTCGCGAACCCGGTCGGGACGGATGCTGCCGCCGAGCCGGTCCCATCGCCAGGTGAGGTGGGCAAGCCCGTCGCCGTGGTCGACGCGCACTTCGAGCACGGTGACCGGCGGCGCCGGCACCGTGTAGCTGGCATCGGGCGATACGACCGGCGCGATCGCCTGCAGCCGTGGCAGATAGTCGCTCTCGAAGCGCTCCCTGCTTGCCGTGTCGACCGAGATGGGCGTGTCGGCGGCGAGCAGGTCGCGCATCGGCCCGGTGAGCGGCGGATCGAGGGGGTGCAGCACAATGCGTTCTTCGGCGGTGCCGGCTGCGGTGACCCGACCCACGGCGATCGGAGGATTGCCGACGGTCACGAGCGGCTCCGACGCGTCACTTTCCCCGTCGGCGCCGGCGTCGGCGTCCCCGGCGCCGGCGCCGGCGTCGTCTCGCACCGGCACCAGCTCTCCGCACACCGCGAGTCGCTTACGGTTCTCGGTGACCGAGATCCGCGGGGTCAGCGCCTCCCCGTCAAGCCGCACCGGATGCTGCGCTTTGCCGGGCGAGACGAGCGCAACGCCCGCCGCCTCGAGATCGGTCAACAGCGACCAGAGCGTTCGCGAGGGCAGCCGGTCGAGCTGCATCCATTCGTCGTCGCGATAGGCGTAGCCCCACGAGTTCGCGGCGGGGTCGAGAACGTCGAGTTCGATCAGCAGCGCGAGGGCTGCGGGATCCGCCTGCAACCCGTCGAGGTGCCCCCAGCGAGCCTGGCCCTTGATCCATGCGCCCCGCGCACCCCGCATCCCGGGCCGGGCCACGAGCCTCGGCTGCTGCGGAGCTCTGCTCCAGCGCGTCGCGCGCGGTGTCTGCAGGGCGACGAACAGGCACAGTTCGACGGCGGCCGCATCGGATGCCGGCAGCAGCCCGTCGAGCGAGCGTTGCCACGGTGGGGTTCTGTCGCGGGGCGGGGATGACTGGCCTTTCGATGCTCTCGCGCCCGAGTCCGTCCCGGCATCCGAGACGGCAAGCAGCACGGCAGCGACGTGCGCGCAGTGCGGGGCGTGCTCGCAACTGCAGTAGGCGCTCATCGACCCACGCGCAGGCTCAATGACGGCCGAGACGACCATGACCTCATCGCCCCCGTGGCCGCGATCGCGCACGACGGCATCGACCGAGGTTCGCGTGTTGTCGGCATCCAGGTCGACGATCGTGACCCGCCCTGCCGCGTTCAGCGCCCATGCGCGGTCGTAGTTCGCACCCCCGAGTGATCGGGCAACCTCATGCCAGTAGTCCACGAATCCATCGTTGCAGCCGTCGCCGACATCCCGAACTCGGCCGACGCCGACTCGCTGACAACCGAGTTCTTCGGAGCGTTGTGGAGGAAAGGCTCCTCATCGTCCTGCGCGCAGCACAGCGGACGCCGTGCGCCAGCGTGTCGCGAGTCTAGGAGTCCAGCGCGCGCTTGATGAGAGCCGACACGTCGCGGTCGAGGTTGTCGATCCGGTGCTCGAGCGCGCTGAAGCGCACGTCGACCGCCGCGAACCGCGCATTCATCTCCCCCTGCAGCCCGTCGATACGCCCACTCAGCGCGTCGATTCGCCCGTTGACCTCACCGCCCAGTGCGTCGATCCGCCCAGAGAGCTCGCCCCGCAATCCGTGGATCGCGGCAGTCGTCGTGCGATTGGTGAGTGTGACGATCACCGTCGTGCCTCCCAGCATGACAGTCGTAAGCGCGGCGATGTAGAGCCAGTTCTCTGGGTCCACGAGCGAGATCACCCCTTCATTGTGCGACGTCGCGAGAGGTATCACCTGACGCAGGCGCGAGGCGCGGTGCCAGGCCAGCGGCGAGCGCGTAGACCCGATCGTCCAGCCTCGACACGCGGTCGTCGAGCCGTGAGAGACGCTCGTCGATGCGGTTCAGGTCGGTCTTAAACTCAGCCTTCAATTCGGCCAACTCCGCCTTCAGCTCGGCCTTCACCTCCGCGCGGGTGCGACGCGCCGACGCGGTCACGGTTGTCGCGAGGCCCACGATGCCGACAGCGAGTGCAACGATCACGCCCAGTGTGTCTATGCCCACGGTGACCTCCATGTTCTCCAGTGTGCGCCTTATCGGCGCAGGTAGCTAGAACCGTAAGCGAGCGCGCACCCCACGGCGCACGATCAAGCGCGGGCGCCACACGACGGTCGCCGTCGCCTACTGGGGAGGAACCGACCGGAATCGGACGTGCGATCTGCACCGAACCATGCCTGAGCACCTCACGGGCGAACTGCCGCGCGACATCGCTCATCTCGCCGCGATCGGTACGTTCCCGGGGTCCGTCCCAGAGGTTCTCGAGCACGGTTCGCACGCCCTCTTCATACAGCTCGGATGCCTCGACCGGCCCGTCGCCGCGACGGATGCCGCAACTCCCGCCTCGCGCAGCGCGAACCGCAGATCCGCCAGCTCGTCGTTGATCTCACTCGGGTCGAACCGGGCGGGATCACCCTGGATTTCGATCAGCTCTGCGCCTTCGAGGCCGCGGCTGTCTTCGGGCGGGGCTGCCCGGCGTCCGTCGACGCACACCGCCAGCGGCACGGGATCGAGGTATAGGCCGCAAATCCACGAGTTATGTGTCGCGAAACTACGAGTTGAGCTAGCTACGTGCTCGGCACGGCTCAGCAGAGCGCTGCGTTCGGCGACCGGCTGGGGGGCCTGCCGGTCTCGTCTCTGTGGGAACGTGCCCCCACCCTCTGACGCGTGATCCGAGCGGTGACGTCAGTAATGGTCTCGTGCTTGGAGGATCACGATGTGGTCGTCGGTGACGTAATAGACGAGTCGATTCTTCTCGTCGATCCGCCGAGACCAGGAGCCCGACAGCACGTGGCGGAGCTGCTCGGGTTTGCCGACACCGTCGAACGGATCGCGAAGGACTGCGGCGATGAGCGTGTTGATCCGCTTCAGCGTCTTGCGATCCTGCGCCTGCCAGTACACGCAGTCCTCCCACCCGTTCGGGTCGAAGACAAGCGCGCGGGTCACGGATCGACGAGGTCGTGCTGCTCGAACTCGCCGCGACGCGCGCGCTCGACCGCCTCGAGCAGCCGCTCGGCGTTAGCGGGATTTCGAAGAAGATACGCGGTTTCAGTGAGAGCGTCGTAATCGTCCTTGGACATGATCACGGCATTGCCACGGCGGGAGACGACCTCCACCGTCGTGTGATCGTCGTTGACCTGCTGGATGAGTCCGAACAGGCTCTTTCGCGCTTCGGTCGCCGTGATCGCGGACACGGGAACACCTCCGAGTGAGTAGTACGTAAAACGGTACCACTCTGGAGATTGGTCTGGCGTCGGGAGCGACGAACGCAGATTACTCGTCGCGCGGAGCCTCGCGCGCGGGCGCAAGTCGCGGCGCGAGACCCGCCGCGAGCGCATAGACCCGGTCATCAAGCCGAGACACCCGGTCGTCAAGCCGAGACACCCGGTCGTCAAGCTGCGAAAGTCGGTCGTCGAGGCGAGAGATCTCCGTCGCGAACTCGGCCTTCAGCTCGACGCGAGTGCGTCGCGCAGACGCCGTCACGGTCGTCGCCAGCCCGACGATGCCCACGGCGAGCGCAACGAGCACGGCGAGTGTGTCCATCCCCACGACGACCTCCATGTTCTCCAGTGTGCGCCGGATCAGCGCGCGTATCCATGGATGAGTTCGAGTTCGGCGCGCAGGTGGTGTGGATCAGGAACATCCATCGGTACCGCAGCCAGGATGCCTGCGACGATCGCGGCCTTCGGTTCGAGGCTCGAGGGGTAGGCGACATCGATCGCGCGACGCACCAGAGAAGCGACGGAGACGCCCCGCTGGGCAGCGATTCGTCCAAGCCTTTCACGCTGCTCGGTCTCAATGAGCACCTGAAGCCGCTCGGTCTTCATGCCCATACTGTAGTCGGCGCATGTATCCGGACGTCGGGGCGTTCAGGCGAGGGCTGGTCTGCCGCGCTGCGGGCGCGCCTCCACTTCCCGCGTGATGGCAGTCACCCATTCCCTGCGCCAGCGACGAATCTGCTCGCGTTGCTTCTTGTTGGCGCCAGAGCGGGGGCCCAGGAGATCGAATGCCGCATCGACATAACCCACGAGCTCCTCCTGCGGGCTGGCCGATGCACGCGCGAGTATGCGACATGCCGAGGACGCGTCGACGCCCGTCTCGAGCAGGCGCAGAATCTCCCTTGCGTCCTTGAAGCCCTTTTCGGTGTCAGGCCTATCGAGCAGTGCGGCCATCTTCGAGATCGTGTGGGCGTCGATCGTGAGCAGACGCCATTTGCCTTGGCCGAGGTCTTCTGTGTGGTCGGCGAGAACCTCGACCCGTAGACGGAGCTTTCCGCCGAGCTCGGACTGGTGTGGAATGTACACATCGACGTGGACACCCTCGACTTCACCGCGCCACTTTGTTCCTTGCAGATGGCTGGACTCCGACAGCTCCGACAAGGCGCCTCTGACCTTCTCCCGCACCTCATGTGAGCCGATGATCAGGTCGATGTCACGGCTGATATCACCGCCGACTCGCGCGAACGTCGCCCACCCTCCGATAAGGATCGAAGGCTCGAGTTCGTGGCCCAGGTAGTCCAGGACGAACCTCAGATGTCCCTCGTCATCCAGTGGCACCTCAGCCAACGCGTTCCTCCGCCCGCGCCCAGTCGTCAATCGCGAACCACTCCCGCCACAGGGCGCGACGGAACTCGCTAGCCTGCCAGCCCGGCTGGGCGAAGAGATCCGCGTAAGTCTGCGCGGCACTGGTGAACCCGTCGCCCCACCTCGCGAGCGTGCGCTGATCAACCGTGATCACGCGCGCATCGTCACCAGGCGGAAGTCCATTGAGATCCGTATCGAAGGGCACGTAGACCATTGCGATTCCGTGATCCGCGATGAGATTGCGACCACCGAGGTGATGAGCAGCTGCACGAGTACCCCCAATCGCATACTCAGGCGCACGCGCGACGAGGTCCTGGGCCGCGGCGAACTCGGTTCCGCGTGCACCCGCGAGTGTTCGAGCTGCCGCGAGCAGCATAAGGACGCGTTCCGGATCCGACACACTGAAGCCTCCACCGAGGTGTTTCGTCACCGCACCGATCGCAGTCGGGCGAGACAAGGCTTTGTAGGTGATCTTCTCTCCGACGCCGGCTTCCCACGCGAGGTCACCGGCGTTCTTCCATTGCCTCCGCCCGGCGAGGGCAGCATCGACCATCGTTCGCCAGACGGCATCGGTTTCGCGCATCGCTTTCCTCCCCGTTGATTCTACTCAGTAGTAGAATCAAGAATCCACCTATTGGTGGAATCGAGAATCGACCGAGAAGTAGAATCGCGGATCGCCTGGCTCGATCTTCCTGGCCATCATCCTTTCTTCCTCAAAGGGTAGACTTCCACCGTGGCTCTCAACATCAAGGACCCCGAGGCCGATCGCCTGGTGCGGGCTCTGGCTGACGCAACGGGCGAGAGCATCACGGTTGCCGCGCGGCGGGCGTTCGCCGAACGCCTTGACCGCATCAGGGCACAGGCCACGGCACCTGACGTGCAGGCCGACCTCGAGGCGATCATCTCCCGAGGGCGCGATCGGGCAACCCTGGATCCGCGGCCGGCCGACGAAATCCTCGGCTACGACGAGCACGGCCTGCCCCGATGACGATCGCACTCGACACGTCGGCGTTGCTGGCCATCGTCCTTGGCGAAGAGGATGCATCGCATTTCGCCCGGGTGATCGCCGAGAACGTCGGCGATCTGCACGTGAGCGCTGCCACCCTCGTGGAAGCGATGATCGTGGCCGAAGCGCGCCAGGGGCCAGCAGCTACCCAGGATCTCGAAGCCCTCATCTCTCGCGCTCGCGTCACAGTCGCACCCTTCGACACTGCTCAGGCATCGATCGCAACGGCAGCGTGGCGGCGCTTCGGCAAGGGTCGCCACGCCGCATCACTGAACATGGGCGACTGCTACTCATATGCGCTCGCCCGCAGCCTGGGCGCGGCACTGCTGTTCAAGGGTGACGACTTCGCGCAGACCGACATCGGCGCTGCGATCTGAGAGGTGCATTGCGACGCCTTGCCGCTGGCGCACACGCCGCTCCTTCCCGCTGTCGAAGAGATGGCAGCGGCAAGGAGCGCTGCTGTGACGTGACGCCCCATCCCGGACCCGCGGGCGGTAGCGAGCGAACGCGCTTCACACAAGGCCCTCGGGGAGAGGCCAACCGACCTCATACTGTCGCGATCAGCGGCCCGGCGAGATCGGATGGGAGACGGCAGTGGGTGGTGATCGCTATGTGGAGGCGTTCCGGACGATCCTCACCGGCAAGAACGTGAGGTTCCGCTGGACGGAGATCCTCTTCGTGGGCATCCGCGTGTTCGGCTAGCTGGCGCTGCTGTTCGTCGTGCTCCCGCCGCTGATGGCCATCTCGTTCGTGCTGGTGCAGGCCGCCGTGTTCGGCTTTCTGCTCGCCGGGGCGTTCTCGCCGAACCACATCGGGATGCCGACCGCTCCCGCACGACGCCGATATCGACTTCCTGCGACGCCAGGTCCGCATGTCGCGCAACGTCCGGGGAGGACCGCATGTGCACTTCCTCAAGGGGGGCCTCGAGTACCAGATCGAGCATCACCTCTTCCCTCGGGCGCCGCGTCCGAATCTTCCCGCCCTGCAGAAACTGGTGCGAGCGCATCAACCCGACCACGTGCAGCGCGTCCGGCACCTGTGGGCGTCGGGCGCCGAGCGCGTTCGCGAACCGCGACGAGGACGGCGGATTCGTCAGGGTTCTCGACGAGAACCCCCCGCAGCCCGAATGGGCCGCCGCTCGGGAGGCCGAAGAGCTGTGCCCGTCCGCGACGATCCGGCTCCAGGAGGACTGAACCGCGGACGACGCATCGTCCGGGCGACACTGGCCCGGATCGTTACCGCGAGTTCGATGACTCCCGTTGCCCGGACGACGAGCGCCCGACGAGGTCGGCAACCATTCGGTCGATGGCTTCGGGTGAGAGGAGTTCGTCGATGACCATGAGCGCTGCTCCGCGGACGCCGGCATCGATGCCGCCGCGAGCCGGCACAATGTTCAGGTATTGGGTGGACAGGGGGATAGACCGCTTGTACACGACTTCCCGCACGCCGGCGATGATCTCTTGCACGAGCACGCCGAGGCGACCGCCGACGACGACCGTCGAGGGGTTGAGCAGGCTCACACACATGGCCGCGACCTCGCCGATGGCTCGCCCCGCGTCTCGGGCCGCGGCGATGGCGACGGGGTCCCCGATCCGGATGCGCTCCGCGACGGCGCCCGGCGGCACCCTCTCGCCGGAAGCAGCTGAAAGCTCCTGCGCGATCGCGGGGGCGCTGGCGATCGCTTCGAGATCACGTTCGTCCAGCGAGTAGTGCGGAACCTGCACGTGACCGATGTCTCCCGCCGATCCCTGCGCTCCACGCTGCAGACTGCCACCCGAGATCACACCCGCTCCGATGCCCGTGGACACCTTGATGAACAGCAGGTCGTCAACGTCGGGCCAGGATGTCGCCCGTTCACCGATCGCGAGGACGTTCACGTCGTTGTCCACGAACGTCGGCACATCGATCCGCTCCCGAACGAATGCCGGGATGTCGAATCCATCCCACCCCGGCATGATGGGCGGACGGATCGGCCTGCCTGTCGAGTGCTGCACCGGACCCGGCACCCCGATCCCGACGCCGAGCACCGTGCTCGGGTCGACATCGAGATCGGCGAGCAGCCGTTGGGCAGCCTCGATCACCCAGTCGAGCGTGGCCTGGGGGCCAGCGGCGATATCGAGCTCGCGGCGCTCGGTGATGCGCACCTCCCCGCGAAGATCGGTGATTCCGACGACACCATGGGTAGCGCCGAGGTCGACCGCGACGACCGTGCGCGCCGATGCGTCGAACGCGACGCGGGACGCGGGTCTTCCGCCTGACGACGCTGCGTTTCCGAGCGATGAGACCAGGCCGATCTCCTGCAGCGCCGCGAGACGGACAACGACGGTCGTGCGCGCGAGTCCCGTCTCGTCGACGAGCTCCCCCCGGGTGCGGGGGCTCCCATCGCGGAGGATCCGAAAGAGGTCGCCGGCCCCGACCGTACCCATCTCCGCTCCCTTGTCTCTTCGATGCCGCATCAGAGAATGCAGAAATCATGTCATTGCGTCTTGAGAAGGTCAAAGTGCGGAACCTTATAGCTCCTACGGTATCTACTATTGACTTGAAAAAGTCATAAGTGCTAACGTCGCTGCGACGATCCCCTACGAGGAGGTAGACAGCCATGAAGCTCGCGTTCGAGATGAATGCCTGGGGCGGTGTGGTCGGCACTCCCGGCGCCGTGACCGACATCGGGTCCGGTTTCTATGTGACTCCGGGCGATGTGACGGTGGGTCTCGACGCGGCGGCTGCCGCCGGTTTCGCCGGCTTCGAACTGTTCGACGGCAACCTGCTCCCCTTCGAGGACGACATGCAGACGCTTCGCGCGGCTGCGGCCGACCGCGGGCTCACCCCCGTAGGCGTGTACTCGGGCGGACACTTCATCTACCGCGACGCGCACGCCGACGAGTTGGCGCGGTTCACGCGTTCGATCGCGCTCGCCTCGTCGCTGGGCGCCCGGCACTTCGTGCTCGGCGGCGGCGCGATCCGTCACACCGGCCGCCAGGAGGCCGACTACGAGATCATGGCCTCGCTGCTCGACGAGGTCGCTCGCCGGGCCGAGGATGCCGGGCTCATCCCCAGCTACCACCCGCACCTGGGCAGCATCGCCGAGAGTCCCGATCAGATCGATGCGCTGTTCGGGGCGAGCTCGATCGGGCTGTGCGCCGACGTCGCGCACATCGCAGGAGGGGGCGGCGATGCCGTTGCGGTCATCCAGCGCTATGCCGACCGCCTCGTCAACGTCCACCTGAAAGACCTCGACGCCGAGGCGGGCAGCTTCATGCCCCTCGGCGAGGGCGACCTGCCGATGAGCGCGATCATCCGGGCGGTCGTGGATGCCGGGTATGACGACTGGATCACGGTCGAGCTCGACGGCTACGCCGGCGACGCGAGCGCGGCCGCGAAGCGAAGCTTCGAGTTCCTCTCCTCCGAGGGGCTCGTTTCCTGATCCGTCGGGTCGGGAACGTCTCGGAACGCCAGGGACGAGACGGCTTCCGGAGCCAAGGCGGTTCCGGAGGAGGGGACGAAGCACCATTCGTCCCTCAATCACACGCAAGGGAGCACGTGACCATGCACATCAAGAAGTCACTCGTGGCGGCCATGGCCGTCGTGGGCGTCCTCGCCTTCGCCGGATGCACTCCGGCCGGCGGCGGGGACTCGGGCTCGGACGTCGATCCTGCGATCGCCGCAGAGATCGATGCCGCGCTGCAGGAGATCACGGGCCAGGTGCTGAGCACCGGCCCCAACGGCGAGGAGCCGGCACCGGCGTCCGAGGCTGTCGTCACCGACGAGCAGGCGGCCCAGGTCGCCGAGATGGGGCTCACCGCGGCCATTGTCATGCACTACGGCGGCAACGACTGGGCCAACGCCCAGATCGCGGGCCTGAACGCGGAGTTCGAGCGCCTCGGCATCGAGGTCATCGCCACCACGGATGCCGGGTTCGACCCGGCCAAGCAGGTGTCCGACATCGAGACCGTTCTGGCCCAGAACCCCGACATCATCGTCTCGATCCCGACCGACACGGTCGCGACCGCAAGCGCATACCGCAAGGCCGCGGAGCAGGGCGTCAAGCTCGTCTTCATGGACAACGTCCCCGAGGGCTTCACCCCCGGCGTCGACTACGTCTCGATGGTGTCGGCCGACAACTACGGCAACGGCGTGACCTCCGCCTACCTGCTGGCGCGGGCACTGGGCGGCCAGGGCAAGATCGGTGCGATCTACCACGAGGCGGACTTCTTCGTGACCCAGCAGCGCTACGACGGCTTCGTCGACACGATCACCGAGCAGTTCCCCGACATCGAGATCGTTGAGCAGCAGGGCATCGCCGGTCCCGACTTCGCCGGTGATGCGCAGGCGGCGACCACAGCGATGCTCACCAAGCACGCCGACCTCGACGGCATCTGGGCCGTCTGGGACGTCCCCGCCGAGGGTGTCATGGCTGCCGCTCGCGAGAACGGCCGCACCGACATCAAGATCGCGACCGAGGACCTCGGGACCAACGTGGCGATCGCTCTCGCCGAAAACGAGATGATCGTCGGTCTGGGTGCCCAGTTGCCCTACGACCAGGGCGTCGCTGAGGCGGGTCTGGCAGCCCTGTCGATCCTTGGCATCGAGGTGCCGCCGTACGTCGCACTGAGCTCGCTGCCGGTCGACCACGCGAACGTCCTCGAGGCGTGGGAGCTCGTGTACCACTCGGCTCCGCCGGCTTCGGTCACCGACGCATACGTCGACTGACCCAATCCCTTCCGGGGGTGGATGCCGCCCGCATCCACCCCCACCATCCTTCTTCCTCTCACTGACCCCCTGACATCGGAGACGACATGCAAGACATCAAGATCGCCATGATCGGCGGCGGGTTCATGGGCAAGGCCCACTCGCTCGCGTACTCAGCCATGCCCATGTTCTTCTGGCCGGCCCCGGCACGCCCCGTCAAGCACGTCGTCGTCGACGCCACCGAGGACCTGGCGCGCACCGCTGCGGACCGCTACGGCTGGAACACGTCGTCCAGTTCGTGGGAGGCCGTGATCAACGACCCCGAGGTCGACCTCGTCGACATCGCGACCCCCAACAACCTGCACGCCGAGATCGCGATCGCCGCCGCCGAGGCGGGCAAGCACGTGATCTGCGAGAAGCCCCTCGCGCCCACTTCCGCTGAGGCGCTACAGATGCTCGAAGCGGTTGAGCGCGCCGGTGTCGTCAGCGCCGTCGCCTTCAACTACCGTCGCACCCCGGCTGTCGCACTGGCCAAGAAGTACATCGACGAGGGCGCGATCGGTCGCATCCTGAATTTCCGCGGCACGTATCTGCAGGACTGGAGCGCCGACCCCGACTCGCCGCTGAGCTGGCGCTTCCAGAAGAAGATCGCCGGATCGGGTGCGGTGGGCGACATCGGCAGCCACGTCGTCGACATCGCCCGGTATCTCGTCGGCGAGATCTCCGCGGTGAACTCGATCACCTCGACCTACATCGCAGAGCGCCCGCTGCAGACCAGCGGTTTCGACGCTCTCGGCGGTGCGTCGAGGTCCGATGGGCCCCGCGGTGCGGTGGATGTCGACGACGAGGCCATCTCACTGGTCCGCTTCCACAACGGTGCCGTGGGCTCGATCGAGGCGACGCGCAACGCGTGGGGTCGGAACAATTTCATCACCTTCGAGATCCACGGCACCGAGGGCTCGATCTTCTTCAACTACGAGAACCGTGACGAGCTGCAGGTCGCGTTCAAGAGCGACCCAGCCGACCGCCGCGGCTTCCGCACCGTCTACACGGGACCGAACACGCCTTACGGTGAGGCCCTGTGGCCCATCCCCGCGCTGGGCATCGGGTACGGCGAGACGAAGATCATCGAAGCCCACGACGTCATCAAGGCGATCGTCGACGGCAGCCGGGTGCGTCCCGACTTCGCCGACGGCTACGCCGCAGCATTGGTCGACGACGCGATCCTCGAGTCGGGCCAGTCGGGCGAATGGGTGAAGATTCCTGCGCGCGACGGCGGCGATGTCTGATTCGTCCGCACCCGCGGTGCGGATGCGCCGCATCGTCAAGAGCTTCGGGCCCGTCGAGGTGCTCAAGGAGGTCGATCTCGACATCCATGCGGGTGAGGTTCACGCTCTGGCGGGCGAGAACGGTGCGGGCAAGTCGACCCTCATGAAGGTGCTGCAGGGCGTGCATCCGATCACCTCCGGTGAGATCGAGGTCAACGGCGAGCCGGTGAAGATCCGCAACCCCGCGGATGCCGAGAGGGTCGGGATCGGCATGGTGTTCCAGGAGTTCAGTCTCGTGCCGTCGATGACGGTCGCGCAGAACATCTTCTTGAACCGGGAGCTGCGCTCCAAGCTGGGCCTCATCGACGACCGCGCCGCCGAGCGCGAGGCTGCGCGGATCTTCGCCGACCTGGGCGTGAGCATCGACCCGGCGGCCCGTGTCGAGACTCTCGGCACCGCGTACTGGCAGCTGGTCGAGATCGCGAAAGCAGTGGCCAAGAACGCCACCGTGCTCGTGATGGACGAGCCGACCGCAAGCCTGGCCAGCCACGAGGTGGAGCGCTTGTTCGAGCTCATCGAACGGCTGACGGCTCGTGGGATCGCGATCGTTTACATCTCGCACCGCATGGACGAGATCCGCCGCGTCGCCCAGCGCATCACGGTGCTGCGCGATGGGCGGGTGGTCCTCAGCGACCGCGTGGCCGACGTCGAGGTGGCGCAGATCATCGAGGCGATCATCGGCCGGCGTCTGGCGAGCGACCTCGTCTACCGTGAGCGCGAGCGCGGCGTCGACGATCGCGTGATCCTCGCCGCCGAGCACGTCGCCAGCGACACGGGCCTCGTGGATGTCGACGTGACGGTGCGTGCGGGCGAGATCGTCGGTCTCGCGGGCCTCATGGGGAGCGGTCGCACCGAGTTCGCCCGGGTCATCGCGGGCATCGATCGACCGTCGTCGGGCACCATCCGGATCGACGGGCGGACGGTCAGCTTCCGCAGCGCGCTTGCGGCGCAGCGGGCCGGCATCGCCCTGATCCCCGAGGACCGCCGCGAACAGGGCCTCGTGCTCGAACATTCGGTCTCGGCGAACCTCATGCTGCCGGTCCTCGACCGCCTCATGGCGGGAATCCTGGTGAGCACGGCACGGATGCGCGCCATGACGCAGGACCTCGTCGAGCGCTTCTCGGTCAAGACAGCCGACCCGTACGCTCCCGTGAACCTGCTCTCGGGCGGCAACCAACAGAAGGTCGTCGTCGCGAAGTGGATCAACACCGATCCGAAGCTGCTCGTCATGGACGAGCCGACGGCGGGCGTCGACATCGGCACCAAGACCGAGATCCTCGACATCGTGCGCGACTACGCCTCGCAGGGCAACGCCGTGCTGTTCATCTCTTCCGAGCTTCCCGAGCTGCTGGCCGTCGCCGACCGTGTCGTCGTCCTACGCGGCGGGCGCACGGATCGCGAACTCACTCGCTCGCAGATCAGCAGCGAAGAACAACTCCAACTCATCATCCAAGGAGAAGCCGCATGAGCACCTCTGTGACCGCCGAGAACACCTCGATGCGGCGGCGTCTGACCGCACGCATGGACTGGCGCAGCAACATCATCTACATCGCGTTCGTCGTGGTGTTCATCCTCTTCGCCGTGATGCTCGGCAACGACGGATTCCTATCAGGCAACAACCTGCTCAACATCGCCCGGCAGACCGCGACGATCTCGATCATGGCGATCGCGATGACGTTCGTCATCGCTGCCGCCGAGATCGACCTGAGCGTCGGCTCGATCGCGGGCTTGAGCTCGGTGGTGACGGCGATCACTGTGACCAACTTCGGGCTGGTGCCCGGCATCCTGGCGGGGCTCGCCTCGGGTGCGGTCATCGGCGCCGTCAACGGTGGCCTGGTCGCTCTGCTGAACATCCCCTCCTTCTTGGTGACCCTGGGCATGCTCGGGTTGGCGGCCGGTATCGCGCAGTGGATCACGGGCTCGGCCCCGCAACCGATCACCGACGACGTGTACGTGATGATCTTCGGCGGCGGCGACTTCGGCCCGGTCCCGGGTCTGCTGGTGTGGACCGCCGTGATCGTCGCGCTCGGATGGGTCATCATGAACCGCTCGCGCTACGGTCGCAAGGTGCTCGCGACCGGCGGCAACCCGACCGCGGCACGCTTCACCGGCATCAACACAGCGCGCATCAAGTTCACGGTGCTGCTCGTGTCGGGTATCGTCGCCGCGTTCGCGGGGATGCTGTACGCGGGGCGCCTCGAGTCTGGCCGTTTCCAGTGGGGCCAGGGCGATGAGCTCACGGTGATCGCCGCGGTGATCCTCGGCGGCACGAGCCTGTTCGGCGGTCGCGGGGCGATCATCGGCACCCTGTTCGGTTCGCTGTTCATGGGCCTGGTCAACAACGGCCTGATCCTTGCGGGGCTCGATGTGGCTCAGCAGCAGGTGGTTCGTGGCGCGATCATCATCGCGGCCGTCGCCCTCTCGAGAAAGAAGTAGCGCGATGGAGCCGATTCGCAGCGGGATCATCGGTACCGGGTTCATGGGTCGCGCGCACGCGCGAGCAGTGCGGTCGGCCGGCGGCACGGTCGTCGCGTTCGCTGGACGCGATCAGGACCGGACACGGGCTACCGCCCAGGCCGAGGGCGTGCGGCGGGTCCTGACCCCCCAAGAACTCATCGACGACCCCGACGTCGATCTCGTGCACGTGTGCACCCCGAACGCCTTCCACGTGAAGTACGCCGAGGCGGCGATCGCGGCGGGCAAGCATGTGATCTGCGAGAAACCGTTGGCGTTGTCGCTGGCTGATGCGCAGCGCCTGCAGGATGCCGCAGACGCCGCCGGTGTCGTGCACGCCGTGCCGTTCGTCTACCGCTTCTACCCGACCGTGCGAGAGGCCCGTTCGCGGATCGCGGCCGGCGATGAGCGCATCTGGCTGGCGCACGGCCACTATCTGCAGGACTGGATGTCGGACCGTTCGAGCACGAACTGGCGTCTGGCAGATGGGGCGTCGCGCGCGTTCGCCGACATCGGTGTGCACTGGTGCGACCTGTTCGAGTTCGTTAGCGGGCACCGCATCGTGCGGCTCATCGCAACCCGCTCGCGGCTGCACGATTCGCGGATCTCGGCCGAGGGCGAGGTTCCGGTCCTCACCGAGGACGGCGTGACGATGCTGTTCGAGACCGATCGCGGCGCATCCGGGTCGCTCGTGGTGTCTCAGGCCACACCGGGTCGCAAGAACCGCCTGTGGCTGTCGATCGACGGGGAGACGCAGTCGTACGCGTTCGATCAAGAGAACCCGAACGATCTGTGGATCGGCGCGCGTGAGCAGGTCACGATCGTTCCGAAGGGTGACGAGACGTCGGCGGATGCCCGCGGACTGGATCCGTATCTGCTGGTTCCCTCGGGCCATCCGCAGGGGTACCTTGACTGTTTCGGGCTGTTTCTCGCCGACGTGCACCGCAGCATCCGTGGTGAGCGCGTCGAGGGGCTGCCCTCGTTTGCCGACGGGGTGCGCGCAGCCCGTCTCACCGAAGCCGTGATCGCCTCGTCGGAGTCGGGCGATTGGGCTCACGCCACGGACTCCGCCCGCCGGGAGGCGAACGCAGCATGACATCGACGCACGAGGCACGGCATCCGGTCACCCTGTTCACGGGCCAGTGGGCGGATCTTCCCTTCGACGAGGTCGCGAGGCGTGCGGCGGAGTGGGGCTATGACGGGCTCGAGATCGCCGCGTCGGGTGACCACCTCGATCTGCGTCGCGCCGACGAGGACCCAGCGTATCTGCGCTCGCGCCTCGAGGTGCTCGACCGGTACGGGCTGAAAGTGTTCGCGATCTCGAACCACCTCGCCGGCCAGGCGGTGTGCGACTCCCCCATCGACTTCCGTCACCAGGCGATCGTGCGCGACTACGTGTGGGGCGACGGTGACCCTGAGGGGGTGCGTCAGCGCGCCGCCGACGACATGAAGCGGGCCGCCCGGGTGGCGAGAGGCCTCGGCGCCGACACGGTGGTGGGTTTCACCGGCTCGTCGATCTGGCAGTATGTCGCGATGTTCCCGCCGGTGGATGCCACGGTGATCGACGCTGGTTACGAGGACTTCGCCCGCCGGTGGAACCCGATCCTGGACGTCTTCGACGCCGAGGGTGTGCGATTCGCGCACGAGGTGCATCCGAGCGAGATCGCCTACGACTACTGGACGAGCGTGCGAACCCTCGAGGCGATCGATCGCCGCCCCGCGTTCGGGTTCAACTGGGATCCCAGCCACATGATGTGGCAGCGGGTCGACCCGGTCGGTTTCATCTGGGACTTCAAGGACCGGATCTACCACGTGGACTGCAAGGACACACGAGTGCGCGCGACGAACGGTCGCGGCGGCACATTGGGCTCGCACCTCCCCTGGGGTGACCCACGCCGACCGTGGGACTTCGTCTCGACGGGGCGGGGCGATGTGCCCTGGGACGATGCCTTCCGGGCGCTCGCGGCGATCGGCTACGCCGGTCCTATCTCGATCGAGTGGGAGGATGCCGGCATGGACCGACTCCACGGCGCCGCCGAGGCCGTGACGTACGTGCGCTCGCTGCTGTGGCAGCTTCCCGAGCAGTCGTTCGACGCCGCGTTCAGCAACCAGTAGGCACCGGTTTCCGCGGCCACACCGCCGAGATCGCCGCAGCGCACCGCACGGACTGCTCGCCGCGTTCGCGGTTGCCCGTGGAAGCAGCCCTTCGCCGGTCGTTGAGCGAGCGAAGCGACCCCAAGCACCCCGTCCGCCCCTCCCGGACACCAACCGGATACCAGCACGAAATACCGGGTGTGTGAGGATAGTGCGAGGATCCCCAACCGAGAGGCACCATGGAGCTCCGCGACTACCTGCACATCCTGCGCAAGAACTGGCTCATCATCCTTGCGCTGACGCTCGTCGGTGTCGGTGCCGCCGCCGCATATTCCCTGACGCGCACGCCGCTGTATGAGGCCGAGAGCTCGGTCTTCGTCTCGACGCAGGCCGGGTCGGGAACGATCCAAGACCTGAACCAGGGATCGAACTTCTCGCTCGACCGGGTGCCGTCGTATGTGCTCGTCGCGACGTCTCCGGTCGTGCTCAACCCCGTCATCGACGACCTCGGGCTCGATACGACGGCAAGTCAGCTCGCGAAGCAGATCTCGGTGTCGTCGCCGTTGAACTCCGCGATCATCAACGTGTCGGTGCAGGATGCCGACCCTCAGCTTGCCGCCGACATCGCGAACGCCACCGCGGCGAGCCTGTCCGATGCGGTGGAAGAGATCGAGACGACGGCGGGTCTCACCGCGAGCCCGGTGCGCCTGTCTGTCATCCGCCCGGCGCTGCCGATGAGCGTGCCGGTGAGCCCGAATGTTCCGCTGAACCTGGCACTCGGCGGCCTCATCGGCCTGGCGCTGGGCGTCGCGTTCGCCATCCTCCGCACGGTCCTCGACACGAAGGTGCGCAATCCGCGCGATGTCGCGCAGCTGACCGATCGCCCGATGATCGGTGTCATTCCCTTCGACCCGAAGGCGGCCGAGCGCCCGATCATCCTCGAAGCCGACCCCACGAACCAGCGCGCCGAGGCGTTCCGAGCCCTGCGCACCAACCTGCAGTTCATCGAGTTGGATGGCGGCCAGACGTTCGTCATCACCTCGAGCATTCCCAGCGAGGGTAAGTCGACGACCGCGGTGAACCTCGCGATCGCTCTCGCGGACGCCGGCAAGCGCGTGGCCCTTCTCGACACCGACCTGCGCAAGCCGAAGGTCGCCGAATACCTCGGCATCGAGGGAGCGGTCGGACTGACGGATGTCTTGATCGGGCGCGCGAAGGTCACCGATGTGATGCTCCCGTGGGGCCGCCGCCCGCTCTACGTGCTTCCCGCTGGGAAGGTGCCGCCGAACCCGTCCGAGTTGCTCGGCTCGTCGCAGATGAAGGCGCTCCTCGACGACTTCGCGAACACCTTTGATGTCGTGATCTGCGACGCGCCCCCGCTTCTTCCGGTGACGGATGCCGCCGTTCTGTCACGCCTCACGGCCGGCGCGATCGTCATCACTGCCGCGGGTCGCACGACGACCCACCAACTCGACGGCGCCCTGGATGCCCTCGAGACCGTCGGCGCGAAGGTCGCTGGCCTCGTCATGACGATGGCGCCCACCAAGGGGCCCGACTCGTACATGTACGGCTACGGGTATGGCTACGGGTACGGATACGGCTACGGCCACTCCGACAAGAAGTAGTCAGTCGAGAGCCTGGCGCGACGGGCGCGGCTCCGGCTCAGATCAGCTGAGCCAACCGCCATACGCGAACCGTCAGCGCGGAAGCGCAGCGACGATCTGGTCGACGGCGTCCTCTGGGCTCACGACACTGGCGTCGATCGCAAGGTCGGCGTCGGTGGGCACTTCGTAAGGGTCGCTGATCCCGGTGAACTGGGGGATCTCGCCGGCACGTGCTTTCGCGTAGAGACCCTTGCGGTCGCGCGCTTCGCACACCTCGAGCGGTGTCGAGATGTGGACGAGCATGAACCGTCCAACGTCCTCGGCTCGCTCTCGCATCTCAGCGCGCATCTCGGAATAGGGAGCGATCGGGGCGCAGACGGCGATGCCGCCGTGCTTGGCAATCAGCGCCCCAACCCAGCCGATGCGACGCACGTTCATGAGGCGGTCCTCGCGCGAGAAGCCCAGCTTGGACGACAGGATGAGGCGCACCTCGTCCCCGTCGAGCAGGGTTACGGTGCGGTCGTCAACCTCGCCGAGACGTTCGGCCAGGAGCTTCGCGATTGTGGACTTTCCGGATCCCGAGAGGCCGGTGAGCAGGATGACGAGGCCAGGGCCGACGGCGCGCTCGGTGTCCCAGACCTCGATCTCGTCGGCGAAAAGCGCGTGGGTGGCAGCGGCGACGGCGTCGCGCCAGTCTTCGGCGGATCGGAGTGCCGCGTCGGGGGCAGGAAGAACCCGCACGTCATGTCCCGCCGCGAGAGCTCGCCGCACGTCGTGACTCAACGCTTCCGCGTGGTGGCCGGTGTCGAGCACGACGAGCGGTCGCTCACCGAGCGACTCCCAGCGTGCGTCTTCCTCGCCGGGAAGGTCGCCGAGCACGACGACTGCACGCTCGACACGCGAGGCCTGGGCGCCGATGCGGCGATCGCGGTGTAGTCGGTGTCCGAACGCTCGAAGCTGGGCGGCGGACCCGATAAGCCATTCGCCGCCTGCGACATCGCCATCGATCTCAACGACAGCGAGCGGCGTGCCCTCCTGGTCGAGCATCTCCACGGCCCCGCTCGTGAGGGGCTCAGTCGTCTGCAGCCGGCCACCGGCACCTTCAGACGCGTACGAGGCCGATCCGAGGCCACCGGCGAGCACCAGCTCGAGCTCGGCGACTCCCGCCGGGCTCAGCGTCATGCGAGCGGTCACGAGGTCGACTCGTTGTCGCTGCTGTGGGTTTCCTGCAGCTCACGAGCGCGCTTCTCTTGTCGCTGCGTGGGCTTCAGGCCGTGGCGGGTGCGCAGATACATCCAGCCCAGAGTACCGATCACGAAGGCGCTGATGACGAGGATGAGGGTCCACTCATTCGACACCTTGAGCATCTTGAGGCCGGCGGCCAACAGGACGAGGGCCAGAGCGCGTCGAACGATGGTTCCCGAGACCCGCGACGAGAGCCGAGCGCCAAGGTACGCGCCGGGAATGGCTCCGAGCGTGAGCGGCCACACGATGCCCCAGTCGACGTCGCCGTAGAGCAGGTGGCCGGCGGCCGCAGCGATGACCAGGGGCACGGCCTGCACGAGGTCGGTACCGACGAGCCGGTTGGCCGAGAGCATCGGATACAGGGCCATCAGCGTGATGATGATGAACGATCCGGACCCCACCGAGGTGAGGCCCACCATGAGGCCACCGACGATGCCGACGATGACCGTGACGACGATCTTGACCTTGATGTCCTTGTCGGCGACTTCGGGCTGAGCGATCTCTTCACCGCGCATGATGCGCGCGTGGGTTCGCATGGCGATGTAGGCGCGCACGATCAGCAGCGCCGACGCGATGAGCAACACGACGCCGAGCGCGGTCTTGACGAAGTTGTTAACTTCTTCCATCGGCCCGATCGCACTGATGATCAGGGCACCCGAGAACGCGGCGGGCACGGATCCGACCACGAGCCAGAGCACGATTTTCCAGTGCACGGTGCCGTGTCGCATGTGCACGATCGAGCCGACGGGCTTCATGAACGCGCTTGTGATGAGGTCGCTGGAGACCGCCGTGAGCGGCGAGACGCCGAAGAACAGCACGAGCACGGGTGTCATCAGGGCGCCACCGCCCATGCCGGTCAGGCCGACGACGATGCCGATTCCGAGACCCGCAAGGGCAAGTCCCCAATCCATGCGGTGCCCCCTCGTAAATTCCGACCGGATTAGTCGGTATTCAACGGCACGGATGCCGCGGAGGCAAGCTGAGCCGTGTTAACAGCTCGTCAATTCTTCGCGCATGTCTTCACTCGGCACTCTCGGCCAGCGTGCGCTCGGGCTCCTGGTCGCGTCGAGCAAGACGGCGGTCGTTCAGCACGGCCTGCACCGAGATCCAGACGGCACCAACCCACAGCACGATCACCCCGCCGAGCACCCACCAGGTCAGCAGTCCGCCTGTCTGGTCGACACCGAGCATGATCGTGCGGGCGTTTGTGAAGACGATCATGCCGCCCACGAGCGAGCCGAGAAGGCGGGGCGGCATGATGCGCACGAGCCAGGCTGCGACCGGGGCGGCGACAAGGCCGCCAATGAGCAGCGCGAGGACCCACGCCATATCGAAGCCTTGAGAACCGAGGCCGATGAAGAACCCCACGCTGGCTGAGATGGCGACCAGGAATTCGCTGGTGTCGATCGTGCCGATCACCTTGCGCGGTTCCATCCGGCCGCTGGCAAGCAGCGCCGGCGTTCCGACGGGCCCCCATCCGCCCCCACCGGTCGCATCGATGAAGCCGCCGAGCAGTCCGAGAGGAGCCAGGAATCGCAGGCGGAGCGGCCTCGAGCCATCGGGCTTGGGGAGCGCACGAAACGTGAACCGCACGAGCACGTACAGGCCAAGCGCAAGCAGGATGCCGCTCATCAAAGGCCGGGCCGCCTCACTGGAGAGGTTCGAGAGCAGCGTCGCACCGAGGAATGCACCGATGGCGCCGGGGATGCCGACCTTGGCGACGACCTTCCAGTCGACGTTGCCGAACCGCCAATGCGACAGACCCGACGCTAGGGTCGTGCCGATCTCGGCGAGGTGCACCGAAGCGCTTGCCGCCGCGGGGCTGGCCCCGATGAGCAGCAGGAGAGTCGTCGAGGTGACCCCGTAGGCCATCCCGAGCGAGCCGTCGACGAGTTGGGCGGCGAAACCGACGACCGCAAGCAGGAGCAAGGTTTGCATTCGATGCCTCTTCCCGATAAATCCGACTGGATTAGTCGGTATTAAGACACACGATGGACCCAGCGCGCAAATGAACAGTTCAAGAACCGCGCAGGAGCCGACGAGTCAGTCGCCGAGCGAAGACGCGTTCAGCCAGGCTCGTGGCTCGTCAGCGAGCGCCTGCACTGACGCCGGCAGGCTGCCTGTCGCGAGGTCGGCGATGGTCGTGGCCTCGAGCACCGCCCGCACGTTCGCCCGCAGCGCGACCCAGAGCGTGGCCAGGGCCTCGTGCTCCTCGAGGTACTCGACGTCCGAGGGCCGCGCGTCCCGCACGTAGACGAGGGGGCCGTCTACGGCACGGATGACGTCAGCCACCGAGACCGTCGAGGCGGGCACCGCGAGCCGATAACCGCCAGCCGCTCCGCGACGACTGGTGACGATTCCGGCCCGCCGCAGCGAGGTCAGGATGCCTTCGAGGAAGCTGCCCGGAATCCCCTGCGCTTCGGCTACGGCATCTGCCGAAATGACCTCGTCGCCTGCCTGCGCGATCGCGACCGTCGCGCGGACGGCGTAGTCCGCTCGGGCTGAGATGCGCATACCCGATTATGGCCTGTTACGTACGCGTAACGCGGCAGAGACCCGGCGTTCGTTTGACGACACACGCTTACGGTAAGGTCGCTCAGCGTACGGTCAGCCACTGGGAAAGCGACCAATGACACAAGCACCACTGAGCGATTCATCGCTCGCAGAATCCATCGCACGTACGGCCGCCGAAGTCCTGATCACCACTCGTCGAGAGTTCCTCGGCGAGGATCTTCGCGCGCTCAAAGACGCGGGAGACGCCGCGGCGCAGGCGCACATCGCGGGGCGCCTTGCCGACGAAGCTCCGGCCGACGCCGTACTGAGCGAAGAGGCGAAAGACACCGCAGAGCGGCTGTCGGCAGACCGCGTCTGGATAATCGACCCCCTCGACGGTACCCGTGAGTTCTCCGAGAGCCGTGACGACTGGGCAGTGCATGTCGCCCTCTGGCAGGATGGCGAGCTTGCTCTCGGAGCGGTGGCTCTCGGCGGGCCCGAGGTCGTGCTCTCCAGCGCCACTGTCCCCGCTCCCCCGGCCCGCCCTGAGGGCCCGATTCGCATCGCGGTTAGCCGTTCACGGCCGCCCGAGATCGTGAACGCGGTCTCCGAGCAACTCGGAGCAACCCTCGTGGCGATGGGGTCGGCGGGAGTCAAGGTGTGTGCTGTCGTGACCGGCGAAGTGGATGCTTATGTCCACGGCGGCGGACAATACGAGTGGGACTCCGCAGCTCCGATTGCCGTCGCTCGCGCCGCCGGGCTTCACACGTCGCGGCTCGACGGGTCCCCCCTCGTCTACAACCAAGAGAACCCCTACCTCCCCGACCTCGTGGTCTGCCGCCCGGAGTTCGCGGCACAGATCCTCGAGGCCATTGCGAACGCTGAACGGAAGGCATCCGAGTGACATCGCCTAACCAGTACGCGCTCAGCCAGCTCCAGATTCTGGAGGCTGAGTCGATCCACATTATCCGCGAGGTCGTCGCGCAGATGGAACGCCCCGCGCTCCTCTTCTCTGGTGGCAAGGACTCCATCGTGCTGCTGCACCTCGCGATGAAGGCCTTCCACCCGGCGCCGATCCCGTTCCCGATCGTGCACGTCGACACGGGCCACAACTTCCCCGAGGTGCTCGAGTTCCGCGACCGCATCGTCGAGAAGCACGGCATCCGCCTGGTCGTCGGATCGGTGCAGGAGGCGATCGACAAGGGCACGGTTCGCGAGGAGCCCAACGGATCGAGAAACCGCATCCAGACCCCCGTGCTGCTCGAGACGATCGAGAAGCACCAGTTCGACGCCTGCATGGGCGGCGCCCGCCGCGACGAAGAGAAGGCGCGCGCCAAGGAGCGCGTATTCTCCTTCCGCGACGAGTTCGGCCAGTGGGATCCGAAGAACCAGCGCCCCGAGCTCTGGAGCCTCTACAACGGCCGCGTGCACCCGGGTGAGAACATCCGCGTGTTTCCCCTGTCGAACTGGACTGAGCTCGACATCTGGCAGTACATCGGTGAGTACGGGGTCGACATCCCGTCGATCTACTTCGCTCACGACCGTGACGTCTTCGTGCGGAACGGGATGCTCTTCGCCGCGAACGAGTTCTGCGTTCCCAAGGAGGGCGAGGTCGTCGAAACCCGCAAGGTGCGCTACCGCACCGTTGGTGACGCGACTCTCACCGCGGCAGTGGCATCGGATGCCGACACTGTCGAGCTGATCATCGAGGAAGTGGCCGCGACGCGCGTCACCGAGCGCGGTGCGACCCGCGGTGACGACAAGGTCAGCGAGGCCGCGATGGAAGACCGGAAGAAGCAGGGGTACTTCTAAACATGGACATGCTGCGATTTGCGACCGCCGGTTCGGTCGACGACGGCAAGAGCACGCTCATCGGACGTCTGCTGTATGACTCGAAGTCGATCTTCGAAGACCAGCTCGAGAGCGTCGAGGCAACGAGCAAGGCTCGCGGCGACGAATACGCCGACCTCTCCCTACTGACCGACGGCCTGCGCGCCGAGCGCGAGCAGGGCATCACCATCGACGTCGCCTACCGCTACTTCGCGACCCCCAAGCGCAAGTTCATCATCGCCGACACTCCCGGCCACGCGCAGTACACGCGCAACATGGTCACGGGCGCCTCGACGGCAGACCTCGCCATCGTGCTGGTGGATGCCCGCAAAGGCGTGCTCGAGCAGAGCCGCCGCCACGCGACGATCGCGTCGCTCCTGCGCGTGCCGCACATCGTGCTGGCGGTCAACAAGATGGACCTCGTCGACTGGTCGCAGGAGGTTTTCGAGTCGATCCGCGATGAGTTCTTCGCCTTCGCGTCGAAGCTCAACATCACCGACATGACGGCGATCCCGCTGTCGGCGCTCGCTGGCGACAACGTGGTGAACCGCTCTGAGAACATGCCGTGGTACGAGGGCACGTCTCTCATGCATCACCTCGAGAACGTGTACATCGCGAGCGACCGTAACCTGCAGGATGTGCGCTTCCCGGTGCAGTACGTCATCCGCCCCCAGCAGAGCGCGCACCGCGACTATCGCGGCTACGCCGGCCAGGTTGCCAGCGGTGTCATGAAGATCGGCGACGAGGTGCTCGTGCTGCCGAGCGGCCTCTCCTCGAAGATCGTCGGCATCGACACCGCCGACGGCCCCGTCGACGAGGCGTTCCCGCCGATGTCGGTGACCGTCCGCCTGGCGGACGACATCGATATCTCCCGTGGCGACGTCATTTGCCGTAAGGGCAACCACCCCGAGGTCAGTCAAGACATCGACGCGATGGTCTGCTGGATGGATGACGTGCCACTCACCGTCGGCCAGAAGCTCTCGATCCTTCACACCACCCGCGCTGCGCGCGCTGTCGTGAAGGAGATCGCGTACGAGCTCGACGTGAATACCCTTCACCGCACTGAGATGGCGAGCGAACTCGGTCTCAACGCGATCGGTCGCGTGAAGCTCCGCACTACGACGCCGCTCGTGGCCGACGCATACCTGAGAAATCGAACTACGGGCGCGTTCGTTCTGATCAACGAGAGCACCAACAGGACTGTCGGCGCTGGCACGATCCTCGCCGCGGAAAACTAGACGAAGCTGCACCGTGCCCAGTCGTATTCTCGTCCTCGCCAAGGGGTTTCCGCCCACCACCGGTGGAGTCGAAACTTATTCGGAGCAGGTCGCGAGAGCGTACCTGCGCCGCGGTCTGGAAGTCGTAGTACTCACACAAACAGACGGACCGCAGGGATGGACTGACCGCCGAACCCCCGACGGAAGCCTCCGCCTCTGGAACGCAGGCGGCGGAGGTCAGCTGACCGTGTTTGCTCGAATGCTGAGAGCCGCCTTGAAGCTGCGGCAGGACACGGACCTAGCCGCAGTTCACTCGACGACGTGGCGCGTCGGCCTTGTTGGAGACATGGTCTTTCCGGGCATTCCGCGCGTCGTGACCGTCCACGGGCGCGAGGTGCTGAACTTCCCGCCCGGTGCCGGGATAGCCATGCGGCGCGTTCTCCGGAAGGCGTCGCTGGTTCTCGCCGTTTCTCAAGCGACACTCCGCGTAGCGCTAGCGGCCTCGAGACAAGGTGCGAGCCCCAAATGGGTGGTAGCACACAACGGCCTTACTGACGAAGCACGCGCCCGAGCATCGCTCCGCCAGCCGACAGAGTCAACGGTTAGAGTCCTTGCCCTTTGCCGGCTGGTACCCCGCAAGAACATAGTTCATGCGGTCGCTGCGGTTGCGTCGCTGCCGACCGCGACTGCCGAACAGCTCGACTTTCGAATCGCGGGACGCGGCCCGGAACAGAGCTCTATACAGTCCGCCATCGAAACCGCAGAATTGTCGAGCCATGTGCGCATGCTCGGCTATGTCCCCGACGAGGATGTCCCGCAACTGTACGAATGGGCCGATATTTTCGTGCATCCCCATTCGCACACGGGCGAGGGGTCGGACTTTGAAGGATTCGGAATCGCGATCGCCGATGCAATGGCCTACGGTTGCGCGGTGGTGTCAGGGCGAGATGGGGGTCCCCTGGACTTCGTCATTGACGGAGAGACAGGACTTCTCGTGGACGGCAACGAAACGTCCGAGATCGCTGCGGCGCTGCAGACGCTAATAGACGAACCCTCCTTGCGAGCGACGCTGGCGGGCCGAGGGAAAGCCTACGCGCTCGAAAACTTCTCCTGGAACCACCACATCGAGCCGGTCGTCGAGACACTCACAAGAGAGAAAGCTAGATAGCGATGTTGGTTCTAGCGGTCTCAGGCTCCGTCCTTATCATTGCTCTCGCTCTATTTGCCTACCCGTATCTGATTTACCCAGGGACGCTCGCCCTTCTTCGCTCAATCCCCGTCGACGCGCAGGAGGACTCGGAGGGAGGCGACGGGCAGGGAGTCGCTCTCTTGTTTTGCGCGTTCAACGAGCGTCGAGCGCTACCGGAGAAGATCGACAATGTTCGCGCACTGAAAGCGCGATATCCGAAGCTTCAAGTCTTGGCTTTCGATGATGGTTCTACCGACGGCACCTCCGAACTATTGATGAGTCACCCTGAACTACTGGAGGTTGTCAGTGGTCCCGGACGCTCGGGAAAAGCAAACGGGATGAAGCAGCTAGTTGCTCACACTGACGCGGATATTCTCGTGTTCACGGATGCAAACGTCCTACTTGACGTCGAGTGCATCCAACGGATATCAGACTGCTACCTCGACCCGTCGGTGGGTGGCGTGTGCGGTTCGCTTCACTACCTCGCATCTGACGTGCAGACTGCCACCGAAACGAGTGGCGGAGCATATTGGCGATTGGAAGAGAAGATCAAGCGCGCGGAGTCCCGAACGGGGAACGTGATGGGGGCGGACGGTTCGATCTTTTCGGTTCGGGCTTCTCTATACCCGGACTTCCCAGACACGGTACAAGACGACTTCACCGTCTCCATGTCAGTGGTTTTCGCGGGGAGTCGACTCATCAAAGCCGAGGACGCGATCGCCTACGAGCGGCTAGTCTCCAACAGATCGGACGAGGCATCGCGAAAGGTCCGAATCGCTGCGCGCGCCTACCACACGCATAAGTTTCTCGCTCCGAGCCTCTCCAAGATGTCAAGGCTCGATCGGTACAAGTACTTCGCCCACAAGTACCTGCGCTGGTGGGGTGCCGTGCCTGCTGCGTTCGCGGTGCTTGCGGGTACGACGTTCTTCGTTGCTCTTGGTGTGGTGTCACCGCTCATACTCGGGGTCGTTGCGGTCGTTCTGATCTTGACTGCGGTGGTTGCTCGCAGGCTCGTCGCCGTGGGAATTGACTTCGTTGTCGCCGTTGTCCAGACCTTCAGAGGAGTGATGCGCGCGAACCGGGGAATGACATACGCGGTGTGGACGCCGCCAACGACGCGATGAAAAGGGTGTCTGAGCTCCTCAAGACCCTTACGCGGTCTTTACGCACCCCTGCAGTTACCCAGAGCGGCATCGCATTCGTTCTTAGGGTAACTTCAGCCGGCCTTTCGTTCCTCATGTTCGTCGCATTGGCACGGGCCATGACTCCGAGCGCTTACGGTGAGTTCGGGTTCACGTTTTCGCTCGCAACTTTCATCTCACTCGTGTCGGGCTTAGGCCTCGGCATGCTGGCGCTACGTTTCATCCCGGTCTACGCCTCGGAAGGAGACCACGCGGCGAGCCGAGGACTTCTGCGCTCAAGTTACGTCGCGATCTCTACAGTGACGCTCATCGCTGCGGCAGCGCTGGTGGTGCTCGCGGTATTGTCCATCGTTCCGTGGTATGTCGGAACGGCAGGACTGTTAGTGATTGGGATGACGTTCGCCGACTTCCAGGCGGGCGTGTTCCGCGCGAAGGGGACCTTGATCCTCGCGCAGGCACCCAGAGATGTCGCGTGGCGACTCATTGTCATATTGCTTTGCGCTCCTGCGATGCTGGGCCTGGAAGCAATACCCCTCGGAGACGGGATCTCGGTCGATCTCGCCGTTGTTCTCTGTGGAGTCTCCTTGATCGCTGTCGTGATGGTCCAGCTATGTCTGCGGCCGGACATTCTTCGCGATCTCTTCGGTAGACAACGGGCCACGTACGCACTGAAGCGGTGGACCAGTACGAGCTGGGGGCTCTGGCTGAACGGAATTCTACAACCGGGCGCCGCGCAAATCGCAGTCGTGCTGCTAGGAATCGCTCTGACTCCCGCGGAATCCGGAAGCCTCTTCGCAGCGGTGAAGACCGCCACACTACTCAGCTTCTTCCTCGCGGCGAGCAACCTCGTTGCAGCGCCCAAAATTGCGCGAATGTGGCATGAGGGCCGCGCTAAGTCACTAGAGCGATATTGCGCGTCGATTACCCTACTCGCGGCGGTCCCAACAATCGCCATGTACTGCCTATATATTGCGTTCGGACCGTGGATCCTGAGCCTTTTCGGCGGAGAGTACGCGGATTCGTACCCCCTGTTGCTCATCGTGGGAGCGGGACAAGTCGTGAGTGCGCTCAGCGGGCAGACCGCAATCTTGATGTCAATGACTGGCAATGAGCGCCGCCTACTCCTATTCGTCGCAGTATCGAACGCGATTCCATTGGCGCTCATCATTCCCGGCGTATGGCTGTTCGGGGAGGTTTTTGCCGCGTCGGCGCTAGCGTTAGGCATGGCCACCTGGAACATCGTCACTGCATTCTGGACTCGTCGAAATCTCGGCGTCGATACGTCAATCTTGGGCGCGCTGAAAGCCCTTAGACACAGGGGAGAACTCGAATCATGACTCCATTGTTTCTGCTCGGTGCACCGAAGTGTGCAACAACGAGCCTGTATGAACATCTCGCGAGACACCCACAGCTATCCGCCCCATCCGTCAAAGAGCCAGGATACTTCTCGAGGTCTGGTATAAGACCGGACGTCCGCGCGAGGACACCACACGTTCAATCCTTCGATGCGTATCTTGCGCTATTCGACCAACGCAATGACAAGATCCGTGCATGGTGCGATGGTTCGACCTCATACCTCCGTTCTCCAGAAGCACTGCAAGCGATCCGAGCGAAGTTCCCCGATGCGCGCGCGATCGCGGTCGTCAGAGACCCCGTCGATCTCGTGAGCTCCTACTACACGTTCTTGCGCCACGAGCGTTGGGAGAATGCGCCGACCCTTGAAGAAGCGTGGAATGCGCAGGAAGCAAGGCGAGAAGGCGTAGGGATACCGGACGCTGCTCGCCGACCGGATTCTCTCGTTTACGCCGATGTGGCAATGCTCGGAAGCCAGGTGGAGACCGCGAAACGTGTCTTCGGAGCCAGCCTCCTGGTCTTTACAGTTGACGACCTCCGCTCGGACCTGCAGCGCGTGTCTCGTGTTATTCAGGAGCATGCAGGACTGGATCCGCTCGATCTGGGAGCGCTGCCCCAATCGAATCCCGCGAGGCAGGCAAATTCTGAGCGGCTAAACGCTCTCGTCAAGGATCCCCCCGAGTGGCTTGCGAAGGCGGCCTCCGGACTCAAAGCCAGACTGGGAGTCACGTCTCTGGGGATTCGGAGAAAAGTGGAACGGGCAAACTCAACACCGGTACGGCGCGAGCTCGCCGTCGAGACTCGCGACAGGCTAAGGGCTTTCTTCAGCGCCGATGTAGCGCTCCTATCCTCAATTCTTCATCGAGACCTGCGGGCCGAGTGGGGATGGACAGATACCGCTTAACGATGGATGACGCTGCCGTGCGCCGACTTCGAGGCCGGCGCACTTTAGTCACGGAGGCCAAGAATCACCGATGCGATATAGAATCCAACTCATGATCGGCGACGGCCGCCGCCGCGAGCCCAGGCGAGCGCCAAAGCCGAAGATCTTCTTTCGCGTCACTTACGGGACGACAAACGCCGAACCGCCGGCTCGTCAACCCGCTCTCATTATCAACCATGGTGAACATGTCAACAACCATCGTGAACATGTCAAATAGCGTTCGCCGCTCGCCGACTCGTCCCAATCCAGCAGGCTGGCCGCTAGTCGCCGCATGGATCGGCCTACTCTTTATTCTTGGGTCTGTACTTGGGACCTACGGGATCGGGGTTGGTGACGCCCTTCTGCTCACAGCCGCGTTCGCAAGCGTTCTTCTTCAACTCACACGACTGTCGCGAGCGCCCCACGTCATTATGGCGTGGTCACTCGCGTTCTGCGTGGTATATCTGGTTGTAAGTCCCTTCACGACATATTCGACCCAGGGCATTCAGCACTTCTTCACCGCAGTCACGGCGACTGGCGCCCTACTCCTATTTGCCAATTTCGGGCAAGAGATCACAGCGTACAGATGGTTCCGCATATCGTCATACGCCCTCAGCTTCGTGGGAGTTCTTGGGGCGCACGTGGGCGGCCTAGCAAAGAACGGGACTGGTGCCGCCACCCTTTATCTGGTGGCGCTCCTCACGATCGTCCTACTCACCCAAGCTAAACGAGGAGAGGCACTCTACGTTGTTGGGTTCTTCATAGTAACCGGGGCTTTAGCTTTCACGCTTGATCTGCGAGGCATGGTCGGCTATGCCGCAGTCCTAGTCATTGGATTCGTCGGAGCGGCTACCCTTCCAAAGACCGCGTTCTGGATCGCGGGCATCATTGGCTCCCTAGTCGTGATCCTCACAACACTATGGTACTTCCTGAACATTTACACGAGCCAGTTAGCTCATGACATATCCACCACGATCGTCAGCATCTCGGGGCGTCCCGCGACTTCGGGCCGTGAGTGGATCTGGCCCGCAATAGTGGACGCGGTGAGCGCCAACGGCCCGTGGTTCGGTCTCGGTCCCGGGGCGCTCCCCCGCGACATCCTTCCAACCACGCTTTCATCCCACAACTTCTACCTCCAGATCTACCTTCAGCTTGGGTTCGCCGGAATCATCTTGCTGACCGGATTCCTCCTAGCTGTATGGAGGCCCCTGGCGTTCGCACGCAGCACTGTCGGCTACTTCGGAGCCGCGATATTCCTCATGTTCGTGACGCACAATGCCACCGAGGTAATAATGCTCCAGAATGCACTAATCGCGTCGGTTCCGGCGTGGTGCGCGATCGGTATAGCGATCGCCTTCGCGAATACAGGAGTTACGCCACCCAAGCCATCGAGAATCGCCAGCCGACGCACCCTAGTGCGTTAGCCGCGACCCTCCCATCCACTGGCGAAGCTTGTAGCTGATAGCCTCCCGCCAACCGCGTTCGCGTGCATAGCTCCTGAGTATCGCTACCCCGTCGTGAGCAGTTGCGAGGACAACTCTAATTCGTCTGGGGCTGCGCGGGGTAGTCGCAAGCTCCGGCTGGTAGCCAAGAGCAATCATCTCGCGGAAACAGATGGACTCGACGAGCTGGACCTGACGAGAGTCCAGAGATTCGGTCCACTCGGATTCTCTCGCAACTACACCAGAGGCGCCCGCAGCTTGGCCCCACCGTTCCTCAGTCTTGACGACCTTGACGTTCTCGGGCTCCCAATCCACACCGAGCCAGCTCGCGACGTGTTCAATGGAATCGACCGGGTTTGCAACGATGTCCTCGTATCGAATCAAGTGCAGCGCAGAGGGACGCCCTGCAGCGTGCTCTAGCGCAGCAGCCATGGCGTCTCGCCAGACTACGGAACCACGCAGCCAGCTTCGCCCCCACGCCTTGTTCATCGAGCGCACCGTGTCCCGCGGGTCCCTAACAACAACGAGGACTCTCGCGTTCGGCCATGTACGAAAAATCAGGTCGAGCTGGAACACATTCTCCGGCGTCTTGTCACCGAAATATCGCGGAGTGGGCAAGCCCTCTTCGGCGCGGACAAGCATGACGAAGTCCTGAAACGCTGCTCCAGGATCGTTCCACCGCAACCGCTCGACGATCGCTTCCTCGGAAGGAAATATGCCGCGTCTTTTCAAGTGGGTCGCGAAGGCCGATCCTGTCAGTAAGTTGACGACTTGTTGCTGGGAGCGTTCTTCCGCAACCATTTCGAGGAACGGACGGAGCAACTGGAACTCTTCCGGCAGAACATACACGCCCTCCACCGACCTCAGCAGCGCCTTTGCGAGGGTTGTCCCGCTCCGAGGTGCGCCCACGATGAAGAACGGTTGAGGCTCGCGTTTCTCTATCACTTCTTCTCTTTCTGACCGCGCTCACTGTGGCGCCGCTCCATCGCGACCGAAGAACGGTCGCCACTCCAGTACTCGAGGAGGCGAGCTTCCCATCCGGGTCGCTGAGCGCGATTGTAGCTAGAGAGTGCGTCGTGCAAGTTTCGCGCTTCCCCGCGTCGCTGCACACCGCGCATAGCGCAATCTCTCAACGAGCACATGGCGCGCGCAGAAGCCAAGAACACGAGAGGCTCGACGAACAGCGATCCAGGCCAAGTCAGGCAGTCGGTCCGACGAGAACGCGACCGACCCGAAGTGGAAACATGAACGTGGTAACTTCTGCATCGCTGTCATCAGCTCGAAAGCGGGGATTGAGTATGGCGCCTCAAACACCGGTAGTTACATCGTCCACCGGCGCGATCGAAGACCGCTCCGCGGGCGCTCTAGGCTCTGAACGCAACATCACCACATCGACGGGGTCGATCCTGCGAGTGAAGAATGGTGCGACACAGCGTTGGCAGCCGCGCTTCACCCGACGGTTGTGGGTCAGCGATCTTTTCGTGCTCGTGTGGGTGGTCTACGGCACGCAGATCTTCTGGTTCGGAACCGGGAACGCAGCCTTGTCTCTCGCGCATGATGGGAGATTCAGTGCTGTGTCGTATTGGCTCGCCTCCGCTCTGATCGTGCTGCTGTGGTGGTGGGCCCTGTCGCTTGTCGACTCGCGTAGCTACAGAGTGATTGGTACGGGCACCTCCGAGTACATCCGAGTGATCGACGCCAGCGTGCGCCTCTTCGGCGTCATCGCGATTATTGCGTTCCTCTTCCAGGTGGATATTGCCCGCGGCTACCTACTCATTAGCCTTCCCGCCGGCATTGTGACGCTCATTCTCGTGCGATGGCTTTGGCGCCACTGGCTGTTCGCCAAGAGATTCAACGGTCAATACATGGCGCGAGTGTTGCTAGTTGGCTCCGAGAGTTCGGTCGCACAAATCGCTTCCGAACTCCAACGCAACCCCCGAGCGGGCTATCGCGTCGTTGGGGCCTGCGTACCATCAGGGCGAGTCGCCGACACAATCCCGAATACTGGCGTGCCGGTCATGGGCAGTGTCGAGACAGTAGAGCGCGCGATCGCGGCGACGCATGCAGACACTATCGCTGTGACGAGCGCGGACGAGCTTCCGCCAGACAAGGTCAAGCAGATTTCGTGGAGTCTGGAGGCTGGCAAGCAGCATCTCGTGCTCGCACCGAGCATCGTTGACATCGCAGGCCCGAGAATCCACATCCGCCCCGTGTCAGGGCTTCCCCTGATACACGTCGAAACGCCACGCTTCAGCCTTGGTCAGCGCCTACTCAAGCGTTCCTTCGATCTCGTTGCGGCGACAGGAATCGCGATTCTTATCTCGCCCATCTTGTTGATCGTCGCGATCGCAGTGAGTTGGACAAGTGTCGGCCCGATCCTCTACAAGTCCGAGCGGATCGGGATGAACGGAAAGCCCTTCCAGATGCTCAAGTTTCGGTCAATGAGAGTTGGCGCCGATAAGGAATTGAAGGCGCTGCTCGAGGCCCAGGGAACGAGCGAGAAGCCGCTGTTCAAGATCAAGGATGACCCCCGCATCACCCCCGTGGGCCGCTTCATCCGCAAGTACTCGCTCGATGAACTGCCCCAGATTTTCAACGTGATCGGTGGCTCAATGAGTCTCGTCGGCCCGCGGCCGCAGATTGCAGCCGAAGTAGCGCTGTACTCAGAGGCTGCGAAGCGCCGATTGCTTACGCGGCCGGGAATCACCGGTTTGTGGCAGGTAAGCGGCCGGTCGGCGCTCGACTGGGATGCGGCAGTGAGGCTCGACCTCTACTACGTTGAAAACTGGACCCTGGCGGGCGACATCGCGATCCTGTTCAAGACCGCCCGCGCAGTCATCGCGCCCGGCGAGACCGCTCACTGATCTTTCCCCCTCACCGAACACCACGACGCGGAGAACCCATGCGCCTATCTGTCATCGGATGCGGATATCTCGGAGCCGTGCACGCAGCGGCCATGGCCTCGATCGGTCACGACGTCGTCGGCATCGACGTCGATCAGCGCAAGATCGATGCCCTCTCGAAGGGTGAGGCTCCGTTCTTTGAGCCCGGGCTGCCCGAGATCCTTGCCGAAGGTGTGGCATCCGGTCGCCTGCGGTTTACGACCGACATGGCCGAGGCGAAAGGCGCCAAGGTCCACTTCATCGGCGTCGGCACTCCGCAGCAGAAGGACGGCTACGGCGCCGACCTCACCTACGTGAACGCCGCCATCGACGGCCTCCTGCCCTACCTCAGTGAGGGCGACATCGTTGCGGGCAAGTCGACGGTTCCCGTCGGCACGGCAGCTGAGCTGACGCCGCGGGTCGAGGCGGCGGGCGCCACGCTCGTGTGGAACCCCGAGTTCCTGCGCGAGGGGTGGGCCGTGCAAGACACCATCGACCCCGACCGGTTGGTGTTGGGCGTTTCGTCTCGCTTCGCTCGCTCAACGACCGAGGGAGGCGACACCGGCTCAACGACCGAGGGAGGCGACGCCCGCTCAACGACCGAGGGAGGCGACGGTCACTCGATGACCGGAGAAGAGGTCGACGTCGTCGCCGTGATGAAAGAGGTGTACGCGCCGCCGGTTGCGAAGGGCACACCCTTCATCGTCACCGACCTCGCCACCGCCGAACTCGTGAAGGTCTCGGCCAACGCGTTCCTCGCGACCAAGATCTCGTTCATCAACGCGATGGCTGAGATCGCCGAGGTCGTCGGCGCCGACGTCACGCAGCTTGCCGATGCGATCGGCTACGACGCGCGCATTGGCCGCAAGTTCCTCGGAGCAGGAATCGGTTTCGGTGGCGGATGCCTCCCCAAAGACATCCGCGCCTTCTCTGCCCGCGCCGAAGAACTCGGCCGCGGCGAATCGATTGCGTTCCTGCGCCAGATCGACGAGATCAACATGCGTCGGCGCGACCGAGCTGTGCAGCTTGTGGTCGACGGGCTGGGCGGATCCGTGTTCAAGAAGAACGTCACGGTGCTCGGTGCCGCGTTCAAGCCGCACAGTGACGACATCCGCGACTCGCCCGCCCTCGACGTTGCCGTGCGCCTGCACGGCCTGGGTGCGTGGGTTACTGTCACTGACCCCGAGGCGATCGCGAACGCTCAGGCGAAGCATCCGCAGCTCAACTACGTCGCCGACCGCGACGAAGCCCTGCGCGCCGCTGACGCGGTGGTAGTCGTCACCGAGTGGGACGAGTACCGCCGGCAGATGTCGCCCGAGCACGTCTCGACCCTCACCGATGGACGCGTCATCGTCGACGGACGCAATTGCCTGGATGCCGCCGCCTGGCGCGCCGCCGGCTGGACCTACTACGGCATGGGGCGCCCGTAGATCAGATTCCTCCACAACACACCGCGGGGCCCGACTGTGCATGACTGTGACCCACGCCACCGCCTGGACGGTTCGTCCTGGCATCCTGGGCGAGAGTGCCGCACACTGAGAGGGTGACCGTCATGACCGAACCGCAGAGCTGGGCGCTCATCGGAGTGTTCACCTCGATCATGCTCGGCGGCATGACGATCATGACCATACTGCTGATGCGCACCGTGACGGCATCCGTCAATGGGCTCCGCGGAGAGATGACCGGACTGCGCGGCGAGATGAACGGTCGCTTCGATGGGATTCGCGGCGAGATGAACGCCCGGTTCGACGCGATGGGCACCCGCATCGACCATCTCGACCGCGACATCTCCGCCCTCAGCCGCCGCGTCTGGGGCGAACCCTCCGGGGAGTGACTCGAAGGTTCTGGCTGTCACGCGTCGCGAAGCGAGTCGTCGTCCAGAGCCTGAGTCGCCGGTGCGGGCCAGCGCACGTGCCGAACACCGGGTCCACTCGCCGGTGTTCTCATGTGCTACAGCGCGCTACACTACTCGCCATGGACACCGTGAGCCACCGGGAGCTGCGCAACCGCAGCGGCGAGATCCTGCGCCGGGTTGAAGCCGGCGAGACCGTGCAGATCAGCAACCGGGGCAAGGTGATTGCACTCTTGACTCCCCTTGCCTCCCGGGGCCTCGAAGCCCTCGTTTCTGAGGGGGGTGCGAGGCGAGCTACCGCACCGGTATCGACGCTCTCCGGCATCCGTCGAGCCGCGTCTGCGCGGGATACAACCGAGATCATCCGCGACACCCGGGGCAGCTGGTGACCGTCACCTACCTCGACACCTCAGCCGCGATAAAGCTGCTCGTCGACGAGGCAGAATCCGACGCACTCCTCCACGAACTGACCACAACAGCGCGTGATCTGGTCGCCTCATGGCTCCTGCACGCCGAGTTGCACTGCGCTGCCGGACGAAACCCCAGCCTGATCGAATTTGACGCCATCACCACTGTGCTCAACGCAGTGACGCTGATCGACGTCACGCGCGGCGACCTTCTCTCAGCGGGGACGCATGCACCGTTGCGCTCGAACGGCGCGATTCACCTAGCGACTGCTCTTCGCGTGGGCGTCGACGAGGTGCTCACCTACGACGGGGAGCTTTCGGCCGCAGCCAAGCGGTCGGGGCTGCGCGTGCTCGCACCATCGTAGGGTTGCGCTCCTCCCCAGGCGGTTCCCGCGCGGCACCGCCTGCCAGGTGCGGCACCATTCGTCCGCGCGAGGGCGAAGCGATGGCATCCTGAATCGCCATACCGCACACTAGGAGGGTGACCATCGTGACCGAACCGCAGAGCTGGGTGCTCATCGGCATCTTCGCGACCATCATGCTCGGCGGGCTCACGCTGTCTACGAACCTCATCATGCGCACAGTGACCGCCAGCATCTCGGGCGTCGAGGGCCGGCTCGAGGGGAAGATCGATGGCCTTCGTGCTGAGATGAATGCCCGCTTCGACGCGATGGGAACCCGCATCGACCACCTCGACCGCGACATCTCCGCCCTCAGCCGCCGCGTCTGGGGCGAGCCCTCCGGCGAGTAGGCATCCGTCGCGATCCACCACGGGGCGCGTCGGTCAGAGATTCGAAGCGGCCGTCCACGCCGTCGAGGAGGTGCTCGCGGGCCGTTGCACCAACGACGCTCTGGGCGACGGGGCGCACGCTGTCGTGAGGGCAACATGTGCGGAGCGGAGCGGGTCGAGCAGGCAATCGCAGGCCTCGATGTCACCGACGAACTCGATCGGCTCGCGACGAATGTCCGTGAGCGTGCCTTCACGCCACGGGAGTTCACGGACTGACGAAGCCGGGATCCGATATTCGTAGTTTTGTTCTATTGAGCTTCGAGTCGAACCATCATGCACTCGCATGTAGACCAATTTCTGCGGGTTTTCCACAGGCGCGCCCCTCTGGGACTCAATGTCGGAGGGTGATGTCATTATTAGTACATGAATTCGAACGGAGTCATCGAGTTCAGCGAGGCGCAGACCGCCGAGCTGACCTCGATCGTCGCCGCCGTTCAGCAGGCGGATGCCGCGCTCGCCGCCGCCGAAGCCGCCCGCATCCGCGCTCTCGCTCGCGCGGGCGAACTGGCGCGCGAACTCGCGGCGGGCAAGCCGTCCCGGGTGCGCGAGCACGACATGGCGCTACGCAGCATCGCCGCCACGATCGGAGTGCCGACGCGCGTGTCCGATCGGTCGATGCAACGCCAGATCGGCGACGCCGAACGGCTCGCCGAGCGCTACCCCGGCACCCTCGAAGCCCGCGCTCAAGGTGAGATCACCCGTCAGCACGTGTACGCGATTCAGGATGCTGCCGCCGACCTCCCCGATGAAGTCATCCCCGCCTTCGAAGCCGAGGCACTCGATCGGTGCCGGCGCGACACCGTCGGTCGGGTGAAAGCTGAGCTCGAAATCCTCGCCCAGCGGATGCATCCCCGCAGCTTCGTCGAACGACACGCCTCCGCGCGCGAACGCCGCGACATCACCACCCGCGCGCTGCCCGACGGGATGTCATCGCTACTCCTGGTCGCGCCCACCCCGGTCATCGCGGGCATCGACGACCGCATGAACCAGATGGCCACCGTTGTCATCGACGTGCGCAACGCCGCGAAGGCTGCAGTCGGTTCTCCGGCAGGCGATGACGCCCGAATCCCGGCTGACATCCTCGCCAGCGACATCCGCACCCGGGCTCAGATCCGCGCCGATATCGCCGCCGACATCCTTCTCACCGGATCCCCCTTCGCCGACCCCACCGTCACCGGCGACGGACCCGGCACACTCGGTGCGATCCGCGCGAAGATCCAGGTCGTCGTTCCAGCCCTCAGCCTCCTCAAGCCCGACGGCGACGAGAACAGCCACGCAGAACCCGCCGACCTCGTCGGGTACTCCCCCATCGACGCCGAAACCGCCCGCGCCATCGCCGAAGCCTGCGACACCTGGTGGGAACGCCTCGTCACCCACCCCGTCACCGGTCAGGTGCTCCACACCAACGGCTACCAGCGCACCGCCGCGATCGACCGCCACCTGAGGGCCCGCGACCGCCACTGCCGGTTCCCCGGATGCCGCCTCCCCGCCATCCGCTGCGAAGTCGACCACACGATCGATCACGCGCTCGGCGGCAAAACGGATGTCTGCAACCTCGCCCACCTCTGTCAAAGACATCATTCGATGAAACAGTTCGCCGGCTGGAAAGTCAGGCAACTCGAGGGCGGCATCCTCGAATGGACCTCACCGGTCGGAACCACCTACACCGACTATCCACCCACGCCCGGGGTCCACTTCGCGCCCGACCCATCCGTCGCGGACGATCCACTACCCCCGGATGCCGCACCCGCCGACGCCTCCGACGCACCGTTCTGACATACCTCACGCGCCGACACTCCGCGCTGCCCACCCGGCGTACCGCCCCCTCCGAGCGCCACGTGCCGACGCGCCGCGCCCGCACCCCGCCCTGCCCACCCGGCGCACGTGCCCGGAAGCCCCCGTCCTTGCGCTGTACTGAGGCCCGGTCCCACTCACCCCGCGCACCGCTCCTCCCCAGCGCCGCCCAGTTCGCCGAACAGTCCCAGGCCGCCCGCGCCAGCGATCGGCGGCGCGAGAACCTTGGCATCCTGAAGTGACCTGCCGCACACTGGAAAGGTGACCACCGTGACCGAACCACAGAGCTGGGTGCTCATCGGCCTCTTCGCCACGCTCATGCTCGGCGGCATGACCGTCATGACAACCCTCCTCACCCGCACCATGACCGCATCCATCAACGGACTACGCGGCGAGATGAACGGCCGCTTCGACGGACTCCGCGGCGAAATGGATGCATCGATCAGCGGACTGCGCGCAGAAATGAACGGACTCCGCGGCGAGATGAACGCCCGGTTCGATGCGATGGGCACCCGCATCGACCATCTCGACAAAGACATCGCCGCACTCAGCCGCCGCGTCTGGGGCGAACCCTCGGGCGAGTGACCCCGAAGCCTCCACGTCACAGTCTGTCCTTCGACGACCGCAGGGTCACCCCAGCGCACCCACAACGGCCGGCATCTCGCCACTCGAAGACGTTCTCGTGGCGCGCAATAGCGTCGACGCCGTAACCTACCCGAGGGGGTATCTGGATGGCTCGAAGCGGCACGAAGATCGACCGCGGTCAGTGGGTAGCGAAGCTTGGGATGCTCACCGGCGCCGCTCTGCTGGCCGCGGGACTGCTCACAGCACCACCGGCACAGGCCGCAACCGACGACGGCATCCCGCCGACGGTGATCATCCTCGACGCTTCCGGTTCGATGATCCGCGAAACCTCGCCGGGGGTCACACGGATGGATGTCGCCAAGCAAGCCACCATCGCGGCCCTGGAGGCCCTCCCCCAGAACGCAGAAGTCGGCCTCCTCGTCTTCGGGACAGGCACAGGCAACTCGGATGCCGAGCGCGCATCGGGGTGCCAAGACGTCAAGACCCTCTCTTCCCTTCAGCCGATGGACCTCGGCTCGCTCCGGGCGTCCGTCAACGGCGTCACCCAATCCGGTTTCACCCCTATCGGGCCGGCATTGGGTGTTGCGATGTCGATGCTCCCACCCGGCCAACCCGGAAATATCGTGCTGATCTCCGACGGCGTCGACACGTGCGCACCACCGACCTCGTGCGACGTCGCAGCCGACCTGCACCGCGAGAATCCGCTTGTGAACATCAACGTCGTGGCATTCGGCGTCGACCAAGACGAAGAGGCGCAGCAGCAGATGACGTGCATCGGCGGCGTCGGAGGCGGAACAGCGGTCGCTGCATCCAACCCTGACGAACTCTTCGCCCGACTGAAAGCGGCAACCCTCAACGACGCGACAGTGCTCAGCGCGCGCGGATTCCACGGCGTGCAGCTGGGCATGACCTTCTCGGAAGTCCGCAGCAACGTCGACGACATCCGAATCATCGAGTCCACGCTGCGTAACGGCGTGCGAATCATCGTGATCGACTGCGGGTGGGGAACTGTCGAGCTGCACGATGATCGGGTCTACGCGATCACCCCCGCCGATGAGACAACAGTCACCGCGGAACGCTTCGGCCCGGGAAGCTCACGTGCATCCCTCGAAGCAACCTATGGCGCTCCCGTCGCAAGCGACGATGAAGCGCCGGGCACAGCCATCTATCGAGCCCAGCCGGGCAGCCCGGTCGGCTACCGGGTCACATACGATCCCACGACCGACACGGTGCGAACCATCGTCGTCTGCCGATGCATCATCGGGTCATCCTCGGTGCTCGACGCCGGCCTGTGGCAGATCGACTTCGACGGCATCGGCCCGCTCACCCTCGGCATGACCGAATCCGAAGCGTCCGCCGCGGCGCCCGACCTCACGAAGATCCGAGACGGCGAGTGGCAAATCCTCGAGATCGGACTGTCAGCCGTCTTCCACGACGGCACGCTGTGGTCGATCTCCGTGTCACGGGCCCCGTCCAGCTTCGGAGAGAGCATTTCGGGCGCGTTCCTCCCCAACGCCCGCGGCATCCGCCTCGGCAACCTCAGCGGAAACCTCGGAGCCGTGTTCCCCGGCGGGATGTACCGGTCGTACGTCGTCGCAGGCTGGACGCAGTACCTGGTCGCCGATCGCTCCGGGCATCTCATCACGTTCACCGCCGACGGCGCCTCCGTCTACGGTGACGAATCGATTGAGAACACGATGCCGGGCCTTGAACTCACCGGCGTCACGGTCGAGGATGCCGCTCGCACCCTCTCCGCGGCTACCCACGCCGAGATTCTCGGCTGATCAGCGTAGCGCCGGCAGATCAGCGCAACGCCATCTGATCAGCGAGTGCCACGAACGCCTCGTCGCGCTGCTCAACGACCGCGGCGACGATCTTCGAGAGCTCCGACGCCTCGGAGAACCGGTCATCCCACACGACGCTGACCGTGGTCACGGTGTTTCCCTCGAGGCTGAGCAGCTCGAGCGTGTCGTCGCCCGATTCCGGTGGCATCTCGCCGCCCTCGGTTCGGCGAACAGCGACCAGGGATTCTGTCCCTGCGGGCACGTCGAGCGACTCAATGAAAACTCGACCATACTCCGCCTCATCAGGCCCGAGGATGGCGAAGTCCGTGCATACGTCGACCGTGTCGCTGTACGCCTCGAAGTAGTGCTCGGCTTCGTCATCCGTCGGGAACCCGCGGACCGCGACTGCGCCGTTGTCCCACGAAGCGGTGCGCAACCCCACGACGGCCCAGTCATCGCCCCAGAACCACATGGAACACTCCTCGGGCCCCGTGTGCACGCCCTCGCCCTCACCGATACCGCCGAGCTCGGCGCCGCGGGAGACTGAACCCACACCCGGGAACAACACTCGCAACTGGCTATCCTCCGGCAGGAACCACTCCAGCTCGTCGCCGACGTAGACCTCAGGCCCGTCGAGCTCGGGTCGTTCCGCATCCGCCGCCGTTCCGGCATCCAAGGGCGACCCCACCCCATTGCCCAACACACCCGACGCGATGAGCCCCCACACCCCACCACCGACTGCGATGACAGCTACCGCTCCCGCCGCGATCCCGATCCAGACGCCAGGACGAAGGCCCGAGCCACCCGCATCTTCAGCGGGTGACGATGCGGACGCGCTGTCTGTCTCCGCCGCAGCACCCGTCGCAGCGACCGATCGAGCCCACAATGCGAGTTCGTCATAGCACTGAGGATGAGACGCGATCTGCAGCGCGAACTCCGGATACTCACCGGCAATTCGAGCGAGAGTCTCGGCATCCGTATCGGCTGAATGGAGCGCCTGCCACGCGACTGTGCGATCCATCAGCCGTCCTCCCCCACGATGCCCTCACCCTATCGTCGCGTTGCGACTACCGCGTCCCACACGGCTTCCGCAACCTCACGCTTCGACCCCGAAGCCTCCGCTGCGACCTCGCCCGACCGATCGATCACGACGACCTCATTGTCGGCCGACTCGAACCCGCGAGCCCAGCCAACCTCGTTCACCACGAGCAGATCGACATCCTTGCGCTCCCGCTTACGCTTGGCCCGCTCCAACAACTCATCCCCCGACGAGGTCTCTGCCGCGAACGCCACCACCGTCTGTCCCGACAGCCTGCCGGCTGCCAACCCCGCCACGATGTCGGGATTCTCGACGAGCTCCAGCGTCAGACGATCGCCCTGGGCTTCCTTCGTGAGCTTCGCCTTCGCCACCTCGGCGGGCCGATAGTCGGCAACCGCCGCCGCCATCACGACGACATCCGCAGCGGATGCCGCCTCCGTCACGGCATCCTGCATCTCCAGCGCCGTCCCCACCGACACGACCTTCACGCCATCGCCCACCCCACCGAGCACCTCACCGTCGATGTGCGCGGCGACCAGCGTCACCTCCGCACCCCGGTCAGCTGCAGCGACCGCGAGCGCAACCCCCTGCCGCCCACTCGAGCGGTTCCCGAGGAACCGCACCGGATCCAGCGGCTCCCGCGTCCCACCCGCCGACACGACAACCCTCAGCCCGGCAAGATCCCGCGCCCGCCCGCCCTCGGCACCCGAAACCACGGCGAGCGCAGCATCCGCAATCTCATCCGGCTCACTCATCCGCCCCGGCCCCGAATCGCCACCGGTCAACGGCCCATCAGCCGGCCCGACCACGTGCACGCCACGAGACCGCAGCACCCGCATGTTCTCTTGCGTCGCCGAATGCCGCCACATCTCCGTGTGCATCGCAGGCGCCACCACCACCGGCGCGGTCGTCGCAAGTAGCGTCGTCCCGAGCAGATCGTCGGCGAGCCCGGCGGCCATCTTCGCGAGCGTGTTCGCCGTGGCCGGCGCGACGATCACGAGATCCGCCCGCTGCCCGAGCGACACGTGCCGCACCGTCGCGACATCCTCATGCACCGATGTCGTGACGGGATGGCGACTGATTGCCTCCCACGTCGGCTGCCCGACGAAGCGCAGCGCGTCCTCGGTCGGCACGACGTGCACCTCATGGCCCTCGCCGATCAGGCGCCTGACCAGATGTACCGTCTTGTATGCGGCGATTCCGCCCGTGACCCCGACGACAACGAACACGCGGCCAGTCTTCCACGACTTGAGCAGGAACCCCCATGTGCACTGTGATCATCGATGTCCCGACCGGCCCGGGCACACCCGTGCGCCTCCTCGCGATCCGCGACGAAGACCCCACCCGCCCGTGGAACCCGCTCGGACACTGGTGGCCGCAGCACCCGTCGATCCTGGGCGTGCAAGACATCCGCGCCGGCGGCGCCTGGCTTGCAGCGGATGCCGACACCCACCGCCTCGCTGTCCTGCTCAACCGCGCCGGCGGCGACGACCTGCCCGACTCCGCCGTCGTCTCGCGAGGAACCCTCCCCCTCGACTCGGTCCTCGGCACCTCACCCAGCGAGCACCCCGCAATGCGCGGCTTCAACCTGCTCGAGGTCGACGCCACCTCCGCACGCGTCATCTCGTGGGACGGCGAGCGCCGCCGCGAAACGCAGATCGAAGCCGGCATCCACATGATCGCCCACGACGATGTCGACGACCCGGCCACCGCCCGCATCTCGCACTGGCTCGAACACTTCCGCCTCGCGCAGCCCGAGGCGGGCGAGCGCTGGTATCGGCCCTGGCTAGAGGTGCTCGAACGCAGCACTGCCCTCGGCCCGGTCGATGAACGCGCGATCATCCGCGACAACCGCCCCCTCGGCTATCCCACCCTGTCGCTCCTCGTCTGCGCAGCATCCGTGGGACTGGACGGGATCGACGTGAGCTACGCCGAACTTCCCGCACCCGGCGAGTGGGGCCACCTCGACCTGCACGCTCCGCGGAGCTAGAGCCCCCAACCCGGGGGATAGCCCCCTGACGCGGCGTCCGGCACCGACCTAGAGTGGGGCACGGAACTCGCGAACGGGAGGACACCCATGTCGACACCAGAGCAGCCGTCAGCCGGCTGGTACCCCGACCCGTCTACCCCCGGCATCCTGCGCTTCTGGGACGGCACCGCCTGGACAGCGCACACGTCAGCACCCAACGCAGCGTCCAACCCAGTGGCGCAGCCGCCAGCAGCTCCCGCCGCCGCACCCGAACCACGCAAGAGCCCCGGCGTCGACACGAACACCGTCTGGATCTGGCTCATCGTGCTGCTGCCGCTGGTCTCGACGCTGGCCGCTCTCCTCGTGCCGTGGCGCTCGATGTTCGCCATGCAGGGCTGGATGATGCAACCCTTCGCCGAGTCGGGTCCGCGTACCGACCTGCACACGTTCATGCAGCCGTTCGACATCTTCTTCTCGCCGTGGTGGTGGGGGATCATGCTCCTCGGCTGGGCGGTCTACGGCTTCAGCGTCTGGTTCGCGTACCTCGACCACCGCGAACTCCGTAACCGCGGCATCGACCGCCCGTTCCCCTGGCCATGGATGTTCCTCTCGCTCGTCTACCCCATCGGACGCATCGTCGTCACGATCCGCCGCACCGGCACCGGCTGGGGACCCCTGTGGGGCCTCATCGCCACCCAGGTCGTCGGCATCATCGTCGCGGTCGTCATCTCGGCCCAGATCACCCTCGCAACCTTCCAGTTCCTCAGCACGATCGCCCGCTACGGCGGCTACTCGGGCTGAGGCACCTCTCTCTCGCAAACCCACGGTGTCGCGCCGGTGAACGACCGGCGTGTGCAAGGCTGGGTGAGTGCGCTCCACGGGTGAGCCACGACCGTGGCATGAGAGTTACCGCACACGACTGCTGATCAGCGACGCCGTCGTTCTGGTGTGGGTCGTTTACGGTACCCAGATCGTGTGGTTCGGCACCGGCAACGCCCAGCTCTCACTCCTGCGAGACCTGCGCTTCACCGCCGTGTCGTACTGGTTGACCTCCGCGATCCTCGTCGCCCTGTGGCTGCTCGCCCTGAGCCTGGCCGACACCCGAACACCCGGCGTCGTCGGCACCGGCATGACCGAATACGTCCGCGTCATCGACTCCTCCCTCGTCCTGTTCGGGGTCATCGCGATCGTCGCATTCCTCTTCCGCGTCGACATCGCCCGCGGCTACCTGCTCATCAGCCTGCCCGCCGGCATCCTGCTGCTCCTGCTCGTCAGATGGCTGTGGCGACAGTGGCTCGTCGCCAAACGCCGCGTCGGCAAGTGCGCCTCCGGCGTGATCCTGATCGGCTCACCGGCATCCGTCGCCCAGGTGGGCTCCGAGCTGCAGCGCCGCCGCGACACCGGCTACCTCGTCGTCGGCGCCTGCCTCCCGCCCGGAGACCACGAAGCCGCCATCACCACGACGGATGCCGACATCCCCGTCCTCGGCACCTTCGACGACCTCACCCGCGTCCTCACCGACACCGGCGCCGACACGGTGCTGGTCACCAGCAGCGACGCCCTCCCGCCCGAGAAGGTCAAGCAGATCTCCTGGAGTCTCGAAGCGGGGCGCCAGCACCTCCTGCTCGCACCGGGCATCGCCGACGTCGCCGGCCCCCGCATCCACACTCGCCCCGTCTCGGGTCTGCCCCTCGTCCACGTCGAGACGCCGCGGTTCTCACCCGGGCAACGCTTCGGCAAGCGCATGACCGACCTCATCGTGTCGCTGATCAGCGTCGTCGTCATCAGCCCCCTGCTCGGCATCCTCGCCCTGGCCGTGAAGCTCTCCTCGCGGGGCCCCGTCTGCGTCCGCGAAACCCGCATCGGCTATCACGGCCACCCGTTCACGATGCTCGCGTTCCGCACGGCTCGCGAGGACGACGACGGCACCGTGCCGACAGCCCTCGGCAGGTGGATGCACCGCCACACCCTCGACGACCTTCCGCAACTGTTCAACGTCATCGGCGGAACCATGTCGCTCGTCGGCCCCCGTCCACCCCTGCCGGGCGAAGTCGAGACCTACACCGACGCCTCACTGCGTCGGTTCCTGGTCAAACCGGGTATCACGGGCTTGTCGCAGATCAGTGGCCGCGAGAACCTCGCGTGGGAGGACGCGGTGCGCCTCGACCTCTCCTACGTCGAGAACTGGAGCCTCGCCGGCGACGTCGCGATCGTCATCAAGTCGGCCAAGGCAGCGCTCCTCGGCCGCGCAGCCCGCTAGAGCGCCGCATATCCCTCAGTTCAGTAGCAGCGCGTACGTGATCCAGTACGCCGCGAGACCCAGTGCGACAAGACCGATGCCGGCCAGCACGATCCGCCCCACCGTCCACTTCTTCTCAGCTGGCTGATTCTGTGCAGGCTGCTCGCTCACGGTTCCTCCTCGACGGTCCACATGCCACGCGGGCGCGTGCGCCTGGCCGACGTTACCCACCGGACGTGGCACATTAATGCCATTGGCCACAACGCGCCTCGAGGAGGACCGATGACCGACAAACGAGCTCTCGTCGTGCTCGCCGCAGCCCTCCACGACCCGGGCGCCGACCCGACCACGCTCGCGACCAGGCTAAACCTCGACGAGGCCGACCTGCGTGAACAGCTCGCGCGCCTCGAGGGCCGCGGACTCCTCAGAGTCACCGGCGACACCATCGCTCACCGCCGACCCGACTTCACGGTAGCCACCGCCATCCAGCAGATCATCGACGACGGCGTGCGCGAACTCACGGATGCCGCAGCCGCCGCGCATACCCTGGCTGCCAGCATCCCGGAGCTCCTCCAGGCCTGGAATGCCGGCGAGACGGGTGACGGAACCGGAACCTCGACACCGCCCACCACGGTTCAGGGCACCTGGGCGCTGGCCGACATGTGGCGCGCCCAGTCCTCGCGCCGGGCGCCCCGATCAGCACAGCTGTGCATCCCCTCGACGCAGATCCTGCGCGACGCCGGCCTCGACTACGCCGAAACGCTCTGGGCCGCGCGCCCGATCGACGGCGAGAGCCGCATCCGCGTCATCCTCTCCGACGAAGACGCCCTCGACCCCATCAACCGGTGGCACCTCGACAACGAACTGGCAGCAGGCACCTGGATCCGAACCCACCCGTCGCCGCCCAGCTTCTTCTGGATCATCGACGATGACACCGTTACCCTTCCCTCTGCTTGGGGGGATCCCCATCCGACCCGCGTGCTCGCCACGAGCGCTCAAGAGGTCGTCTCGCTTTCATCCTGGGTCTTCGAGAAACTGTGGGGCGAGGCAACCGCTGTCGACCAAAGCGACGAGCCGTGGGCGCCGATGCTCGCCCTGATGAGCCGGGGCATGACCGTCGAGGCCGCCGCTCACACGCTGGGCCTGAGTCCTCGAACCGGCAGGCGCCGCGTGGACCAGGCGATGCGCCACTTCGGCGTGACCGGCCAGTTCGCGCTCGGCGCCGTCTGGGGCGCACAACAGGCGGGGCGCGGACGACCGCCCGGGTCGCCCTAGCCGAAGACGCAGCGGCACCACAAGCCCTGCGCCACCCCGCCTCCATTCGCTAGGGTCGGTCGGGACCGCCGACCTGGGAGGCCCTCCGTGACCGAAACACGACGTGACAGTTTCGCCGGCGCAATGCGGGAAGCGCAGCGACCGACCGGGCCGCTTGTCGGCTCGATCGTTGCCGTGGTCCTGTTCGCGTCGGTCATGGCCACCAGCATCCTGCTCGCCCTCATCCCAGGCATCACGGCCCTAGGCCTCACCAACATCAGCAGCCTGGCCTTTCTGTCGGTCTGGATCCTGCTGTGGGTCTGGCTGCGATTCAAGGAACGGCGGGCATTCGCGAGTATCGGCTTCCGTTCCCCCTCCCGCGCCCCGCTGCAGATCGCGCGAGGAGCCGCGATCGCACTCGGCGCGATGTCCCTCGCCGTTGCCGTGGCAGTCCTCACCGGCAACATGGAGTTCCTCCAGACTCCCGACGGCAGCTACGCCGCCTGGACCGCACTCGGATGGGTGATCTTCGCGTTAGTCGGGTTCTCGATCCAGAGCGGCGCCGAAGAGCTCATCTCTCGCGGGTACCTCATCCAGTCCTGGATGCCGCGCTTCGGCATCCTCGCCGCGATGATCGCCCAGACCGTCTTCTTCACGCTCGCGCACTCCCTCAACACGGGCATGAACATCCTGTCCGTCCTCTCGCTCGTGCTCGTCTCCCTGCTCCTCGGGTTCTGGGCGCTCAGCGAAGGCGGCCTCTGGGGGGTCATCGCGTTCCACGCCGTGTGGAACTGGGCACAGAACAGCCTCTTCGGCATCCCGGTGTCGGGCATCCCCGCAGAGAACTCGCTCTTGGCGGTCGTCGAGACGACGGATGCCAACCCCCTCGTCTCGGGCGGCCTGTTCGGCCTCGAGGCCAGCCTCACCACGGTCGTGATGCTCGCGATCATGGCCGCTGCCACCATCGCGTACTGGGCTCGCGGTCGTAACAGTCGCACCGCCTAACCCGGCGAAACGACGTCGTCCGACGTAGCTTTCACGTCCGGAATCGTCCGGAAACGACGCAAAAGCCGGGGATCTCTCGTGCGCTAGATGAGAGTTCGCACAGTTTGTCTTGCCGCACTACGCGGATCGCAGACAATAGTGGTCAACCCGAGAGCGTGCAACATGGCTCACCCTGACTCAGCACCAGGTTCGAACATGGACAGTAATTCACTCATCACCCTCATGATCGGCTTCGGCGTCGTTGCCGTGCTGGGACTCGTCGTGGGCTGGGCGATGTGGGAGAGCAACAAAGCCGAGGCGACCTCCGATCGTCATGAGCCCGCACAGCGCATGCCGCGGTACCCCGACATGAGCACCCCCGCGGTCACGACATCGACCATCCGCACCGTAACCGCGCCGCGAAACACTGTCGGCACGCCGATGTCGCATCCCTACACGGCACCCACCGCGGCGTACCAGCAGCAGCCGCAGGCACCTCAGTTCACTGCTCCCCCGGTCACCGCACCCCCTGTCACCGCGCCCCCTGCCACCGCGCCGCCTGCCACCGCGCCACAGGCACCGCGGGTCGACGAGGGCACCATCGAGTACGTCTTCGCCCCCAACCCGTCAGCGCAACCGGTCACCGTGGCAAGCGCCGCCTTCGGCCCCGCTCCGACCGCGCTCGCGCCCACGCCCGCTCCGGAGCAGCAACCTCCCTCCCCTCCCGTGGATGAGCCCATCCCGGCAGCATCCCTGAGCCCGGAGGCCGCACCGACCCCCGACCCGCCGCAACAGGCGGCGGGCGTCCCCCAGCAGCCCTACGTCGCGCCGCCGCGCGCGCCGCAGAAGTCGGTCTTCCGGCTCGGGCGCGTGCTCTGGGTCGACGACGACCCCGACAGCCACGTTCCGGATGTCGTCGCCCTGCACCGCATGGGCCTCACCGTCACCGTCGCGCGGCACTGCGAAGCTGCGCTGGCATACCTCGCAGCGGAGAAGTACCTCCTGGTCGTCACCGACTGCGGCCACGAGGGCGACGTGATGACCGCCGCGGACTTCATCCGCACGGTACGCCGCAACTATCCGGGGGTCCCGACGATTGCGTACGCCCCCGGCACCATCGTGACCGGACCCGGTGCGCCCGAGCTGCCTCACGACCAGGTGGTCACCACCCCGGGAGAGCTTCCGAGCGTGGTCGGTAGGCTGCTCGGCCGCTGACCCACCTGCCCGCGCGGCGGATTATGGCATCCGGGACGCGCAGTTGACAATCCCCCGGCACGAAGTCGCGAACCGTGCCATTCTCATCGTGGCAAGACCGCGCGCTGAGTGTTTCGGGTCACTCATCCGCCGCGAAGGTACGCGTCTCGCGTACAGCCCCCGGCTCGACAGCCCCCCAGATCGAGCCGGGGGCTTTGCCGTTAGCGGACCGCAGCAGTAACCGTCGTCAGGTGGTCAAGCACCTGGGTGCTGACCGACCCGAGCAGGAACCGGGCCAGCCCGGTACGCCCGTGCGTCCCGACGACGGCAAGACGGGCGGATGCCGCCACTTCCGTGATCACGGCAGCGGGGTCCCCCTCGTCGACGTGCACGACGATCTCGAGGTTCGGGTGGTCCTTTCGCACCTCATCGGCCATCGACTGCGCGAACGCCTCGGTTGTGCCCTGCAGATCAGTGAGGTACATGTCGGGGTACGGGGCGATATCGCCGGTGTAGACGACAGGCATCCACGTCGACACGACGGTCAGCGGCTCGGCGAATCGTGCGGCCTCGGCGGCGGCGAACGCCAGAGCCGCGTGCGAAACCTCCGAACCATCGACGCCGACAACCACGCCCGTGCGTCCGGTCGTGTCGATGTCGGGAACGACGACGACGGGGCAGTGCGCTCCTGCCACGATTCGCGTCCCGTGCGGCCCGCGGTGCTTGTCGGTGCCGCCGGTGTGATCACTGCCGATCACGAGAAGCCCGGCATCCGCTGACGCCTCGACGAGCTCCTTCGTCGGGTTTCCGTTCGTCACCCGAACCGCAACATCGATGCCGCGGGCAGACAGGCTCGCCGCCTCGTTACGAAGAAAGGCCTCTTCGTAGTCCACGGCGCGCTGCACGACCTCCTGTTCACCGACAGCACCCACGGCGCCGCCGATCACCGAGAACAGTTCCAGGCGAGCACCGGTGCTCACCGCGCGCGCGACCGCCCACTCGATGGCGCGCCGCGAGCCAGGCTTGCTGGTCGCACCCACAACGATCGTCGCGGAAGTTCCGGGGGAGGATGGCTCGCCGTTCGCAGCATTCTCGGTCATGCCCTCACCCTATTCATGCGAGTTGTCCCTCGTCCACGCGAGTTGTCCCTCATCCAGGCGAGTTGTCCTTCCCACGCCCGAGTTGTCCCCGCGCGCCGCACCGCCGACCGGGCATACTGACCTCATGCAGATCGACACCGGCTTCGTGACGCTCGTCCTCGGCTTCGTCGGGGTGATCGTCGTGATGGCCCTGGTGGGCGTCATCCTCTGGATCCGCCGCACCTCCACCGTCCGCGTCCCGACCCAGCGACTCTCGACAATCGAGATCACCCTCGCGCCCGAAGACCGCGAAGCAGTCGCGACGCAGCTGCGCGAAGCCCATGCAGCCCGCGGCCAGGGCCCCGGCGTCACACCGAAGCTCCCCGAGCGCGTGCACCCGGGACGCGTGCTGTGGGTCGACGACGACCCCGACACGAGCATGTCCGAGACCATCGCGCTGCAAAAGCTCGGCACCACCGTCACCAAGACGAATCACGCGGATGCCGCCCTGGCCTACCTGTCGGCTGACACCTACACCGCGCTGGTGTTCGGTGTCGTCCCCGACAGCGACCTTGCCGCGATCGAAGCGTTCGTCTCGCGAGCCCGCACGAGCCAGCCGGGCATCGTCACGCTGGGGTACGCCGCCCCGGGCGTCGTTCCGGATGCCGGGGACTTCACGCTCGTTCGCGATCCGAGCGAACTCGTGGCCGCCGTCATCGCGCCGCTCACCATCGCCTGATCCGTCGGCGCGGGCCAGCTCACGCCAGCAGCGTGGCGAGCGCGTCCCGGCGATGACCGATGGCGGCATCCATCGCGGCGAACTCGTCCTCGGCAAGGCCTACCCGCTTCGCGACATCCGGCCACGACTCCACGGCGACGAGCACCTGAGCCAGCGACCGTCGCCACGACGAGGTCTTGATTCCGAGCTCCCCGGCGAGCGCGACCAGGGCCGCCGGCGCGGCATCCGGATCGACCACCCCGACGATCGCGGTCGAACGCAGCCGCTCCTGCACCGGATCGGGCTCGACATCGAACACTGGACACAGCCGCCATGCCGCCTCGCGCCGCAGGAATCCCAGGTTGCGGAGGTGGTCGTCGGTGCAGTGCACGGCGACGGCGAACGCCACCCGCCGCCACAGGTCCCGCAGCTGGGCACGGATGACGTCGCGAGGCGCGTCCATGCCACGGATGACTCGCGCGACATCCAGGTAGTCCCGCCCATCGCCGGTCGCGGTCCGCGCCGACCAGTAGGGAATCCGCAGCTCGCCCGCCGTCGGATCCGGCGCCGCTGGGTCGACCTTGCCGACGCGATCGAATCGATCGACCAGCAACACCGCGTGCTCTCCGATCTCGATCGTGCGCACCCGGGACGTGGCAAGCCCTGCAGCATGAGCCAGGTGCAACGACACCGCTTCCCACCGGATCGCATCGTGTTCGTCATCCGGTGCCGGAAACTTCGCAAGCAGCGCCCGCCCCTTCCGTCGCACCAAGGCCTTGGGTCTGGCGCCTCCCAGCACCGCCGTGCCGGCATCCAGAAGCTCCGCGATCGCTTGCTCGCTCGAGGAGACACCTGCGCGCGTCCGATCCGCAGCCGACCGCAGGTCGCGCAGGTCGAGGACGACCGGAACCCGGGCGGCACGGTCGGCGACGTACGCTTCTTTCTCGCCCGTACCCGCATGCTCACGGAACCGGAACGCACCAGTGCGTGCCTCATCCGACACCCCCACGAGAGCATCGACCTCCGAGAGGAAGGTCTCCCCCTCGGCGCGCAACTGCCGGCGGATCAGCTTCTGTCCCCACGAATCGGCGCTGGAATCCACGAACGCTCCGGGCATCGACGCGAGCGCCCGAGTCCCTGACTCCAGCGGCAGTTCCGGCGACACCGCGTACGCGTCCGGTCGGGCGAGGTAGGAGGGATCGTAGGAGAAGGTCACGCCGACTGCCTTCTCGGCCAGGGTCACGACATCCATCCAGCCGACAGGCCCGGCTGCCGCGTCTGGGGTCGCCGCCGCGTCCACCCAGACACGCTGGGTCGTCGCGTTCGCCGTCACCATGGGGCCCCGATCCCTTCGTCAGTCAGCTCGTCGCCCAGCTCCCCACCCTAGGGGGCGCCTGGGACGGCGCGTCATGCGGTTGCCTCTCATCGTGTACTCGGGTACGGACGAATAGGCTTCCCTGAGGACAGGAGGGCACGCGACCCATGCATGACGAGCCGGCCACCCCCGCGGGCGCGGACCCCGACCCGACCCTCGGCGACGACAACACCGCCGCCAGCGACGATTCCGAGATCGCTGCGACCCGCCGTGCGGTGGATGCCGAGAAGTCGCGCCGCGCACGGTCTCGCAAACGTCACCGCCGCGAACGCACGGCCGGCATCGTGTTCGCCTCGGTCCTCGGCGCCATCCTGATCCTCGGCGTCGCGGGGGCGGCGTGGATCGGCGTCCGCGGCGCGCTCGCGTACGGCCATGTGGCTGACGCCCAGCGCGCAGCCTCGAGTCTTGGAGACTCCCTCACCGACCCTGCCGCGGCAGCCGAGATCGTACCGGCCCTGACCGCCGACACTTCGGCGGCCCGCTCGCTCACCTCCGACCCGGTGTGGGGCGCCGCCGAGCACCTGCCGTGGATCGGACCGCAACTGGCCGCCACGGCGACAGTCATCGCATCCGTCGACGATGTCGCCACCACCGCCCTCGAACCGCTCGCGCAAGCGGCGTCGAGCTTCTCGCTCGACACGCTGCGGCCCGCGGGCGGGGCGTTCGACGTCGCCGCCATCGCGAGCCTCTCGGACGTCGCGACCACGGCGACCGACAGCCTGCGGCAGGCGTCGGCATCGGTCAACGCGATCGATACGACGGAACTCCTGGCTCCCCTCGCAGCCCCCGTCACCGAGGTGCGCGACCTCTTGACGAGCGGTCTCACCGCGGCTGACGCGCTGCGCCGCACCTCCCAGCTCCTCCCCCTCGCTCTCGGCGCGGAGGGCCCCCGCAACTACCTCGTCATGTTCCAGAACAACGCGGAGTGGCGGTCGCTCGGCGGCATCGTCGGAGCAATGGCGATGATCCACACGGATGGCGGCCGCATGGACCTGACCGGACAGGGCTCCTCGTCCGACTTCACGCGATACGCCGACCCCGTGCTTCCCCTGTCGGACGAGATCCTCGGCATCTTCGTTGACAAGCCCGGCGTCTACATCCAGAACGTGACCCAGATCCCCGATTACACGATCGACGGCCCTTTGGCCCGCGAAATGTGGCTCCGAGAGACGGGCGTGGCTGTCGACGGCGTCTTCGCCCTGGACCCCGTCACCCTCTCGTACCTGCTTGAGGCCACCGGCCCCATCACGCTCCCGACCGGCGAACAGCTCACGAGCGAGAACGCCGTGCCGCTGCTACTCAACGAGGTGTACCAGCGGTACCCCGACCCCCGCGACCAGGACGCGTTCTTCGCCGCCACAGCCGCCGTCGTCTTCGAAACGATCGCCGACGGCGCAGCAGAGCCGGCGGGGCTCATCCAGGCGCTCGCCCGCGCCGGCAGCGAACGCCGACTGTTCATGTGGAGCGCCGACCCGGCCGAGCAGGCGATCCTCGACGGCGCAACCATCCAGGGCGGCCTGCCCGTCACCGACGACACCCGCACACAGTTCGGCGTGTACTTGAACGACGGCACGGGCTCCAAGATGGACTACTACACGCAAGGCTCCGCGTCAGTCGGCTGGTGCGCAGCGAGCACCGCCTTCACGCAGAACCTCCGTCCCGGTGAATACCTCCGCGAAAACCCCCTCGCCACGGTGTCGGTCACCCTCCACAGCACGGCTCCCGCGGATGCCGCGACCAGCCTCCCCAAGTACATCACCGGCGGCGGCAACTTCGGCGTACCTGCCGGGATCACGAGAACCATCGCCTACCTGTACCTCCCGACGGGGTCCGAGGTCGTCTCGAGCGTCGCCGGGGACGAGGGAGCAGCGACAGTGTTCGGAACCGGCACCCACGACGGTCGTGACGTGCTGATCTGGGAAACCAACCTCAACCCCGGCGAGGCGGCTACCGCGACCATCCAGGTCCGCACCCCGCCGACCCCGACACTCGAAGCCCTCATGACACCGACGATCGGTGGAACGGGCCTCGTGGCTGGGGGAGCATGCCCGCTCACGGGCTCGGCAGACGAGGGATAACCCTCCTGTAACACGCACGTCACTCGCGCTCTGCTCGATCTGGCTAGGATCGGGCACCATGAGCAGCCCCTACGAACCGCGAGGCCCCCGCAAGTCCCGCAACTGGCTCCTCTATATCGGTGTCGCGCTCCTGGCCTCGGGAGTCGGCGTCCTCGTCTACGCAGCCTTCATGCACTACGCGGCAGCGATCCGCTGAGCACGCGCCGGCGTGAGCCGCGCGCCACGTCACGCGCCTGTGTCAGGCGACGCCGCTCGCGGCATCCGTCGACGCTGCACCCGAACCCGGTGTCGGCTCGGCCGTCACGAGGATCGGCAGGTGGTCGCTGAGCCCCTGCGGCAGCGTCCGTACGGTATCGATCGTGAAACCGACGGATGTCGCGAAGTCGTAGTGTCCGCGAAAGAACCGATACCGCGTATACGTGCGGGAGTCGCTGAGATTCAGCTCGTACCCCTGGTCTCGAACGTGCTGCCCGAGGCGTTCCTTGAACACGGGGTAGTTGTAGTCGCCGACCATGAGCTTCGGAAGCCCCTCCCCCAACAGGTCGAGCTCGGTCAGAGCCGTGCGGATCTGATGCCGACGCAACGAGTTCAGGGCCGTCAGCGGCGCCGCATGGAAGGACGCGATGACGATGTCGTTGCCGGTGTCGATGTCGTGCAGACGAACCCCCAGCATCCGTTCCTCGGCGGGCTTGAGAACCCGATCGTGCAGCGACTTCTTCAGCGCGATCGCTCGCACATCGACGGCGCGATACGTGTTCTGGCGGTAGTAGACGGCAAGACCCAGGCGATTGCGCTGGGTCGAGTCGGCGAGCACGAGCCCACCGATGTCATCGGGGATGTCGGTCGTGTCGGCCTCCTGCAGGCACAGCAGATCGGCACCGTGGCGCTCGACGAGCTCTCGCAGCTCGGTTGCCGCACGGTGCTTGCGCAGGTTGTACGAGATGACCTTCATGCCACTCCCCACGATAGAGGGGCACGGATGCCGACCGCGTGCGCTCCGCTGGACATATCCCCAGCGTTTGCGATCTCTTCACCGCAGGAGGGGGTTCACGGGGATCCTCCGAAGCCCTCCGCTAGAGTTTGGTCGTGCCCTCCCGACGCGCCCACGTGGTGCAAGAACAGCCCGAGTCCGCCGCGGCGCGCCCGGAATCACAGCCGAAGATCCTGCCCGGGTGGGCTATCGCGACGATCGTGTCGGTCGGCGTCGTTCTCGTGGCAGCCATCGCCGCCACCGTCTGGATGTTCCTGAATCACTGGGTGCGTGATTTGACCGCTACCGCTCCGGCAGTCGGGACGACGATCATCGCCCCGGAGGAGTCGAAAGCCGCCCTCGCACTGCCGGGCCTCGCCGAGGGGACCGACGAGTTCGCCGCTACCGACTACCTGGCAGCCCAGCCCACCGCCTACTGGTTGACCCCCGAGATCGATCCGGTGAGTGAGATCGGCGCGCGGATGACGAATCTCCTGAGCGAGGCCCGCACGCAGGGCAAGGCGCTGGCGATCGTGGTCTACGGGCTTCCCGAGCGCGACTGCAGCGCCGGCCTCTCCGCGGGCGGACTGGACGATGCAGCCTACGCCGAGTGGACGCAGATCATCGGCGAGGCCCTGCACTCGGCCCCCGACATCCAGAAAACCGTCGTCCTCGAACCCGACAGCCTGGCCCTCGCCCCCGAGTGCGGAAACACCGCCGAGCGCACGGAGCAGCTGCGGAATGCGATCACCCGACTCGCCTCGACGAACACCTGGATCTATGTGGACGGCGGTCACTCGACCTGGCTGCCGGCCTCGCAGATGGCCGAGCTCATCAACGGCATCGGCATGAACGATGTCATCCGCGGCTTCGCGACGAACGTCTCGAACTACAACGACACGGCGATCGAGTTCGACTACGCCCACCAGCTCTCGGGCCTGACCGGCGGCCTTCACGCGATCGTTGACACGTCTCGCAACGGCGCCGGCTCCAACGGCGAGTGGTGCAACCCCCCGGGCAGGCTCATCGGCGCTCCCGGCGGCACCTACGGCGACGACGTCGTCGACACGAACCTCTGGATCAAGCCGCCAGGCGAAAGCGACGGCACCTGCAACGGCGGACCGGTAGCCGGCGCATGGTGGCCCCAGTCCGCGGTGGAGCTGACCCGCAACGTCACGCTCCCCTGAGGACGGCGCTCGGCACGCAGGCCACCGTGGCACGCCGAAGGATGACCGCGCCCCCGGTCTGCCCGCCTGTGTACGATCAAGAGGGTCGGCCGCGCATGCCTGGGATTACGCGGCTCGGATACTCGACCCAGCCCGACGCGAAAGAGACAATCGAGCATGAGCACTGACGCGGGGGTGAGCAAGACCGCCGTCATCGTCGAGGATGATCCGCAGATCCGGCATATCCTCGCCGAAACACTCGAGGCGGCCGGGTTCTCGACGGTCTCGGTGGGCAATGGCATCGACGGTGTCCGTGCCGTCCTCTCCTACCAGCCACTGATCACGACCCTCGATGTGAACATGCCCGGTATCGACGGGTTCGAGGCAGCCCGCCGCATCCGCGCCCAGAGCGACACCTACATCATCATGCTCACGGGCCTCGAAGACGAGGCTGACGTCGTCCTGGGTTTAGGAGCCGGCGCCGACGAGTACATCGTCAAGCCGTTCCGCCCGCGGGAACTGCGGGCACGGATCGAAGCGCTGTTGCGCCGCCCGCGCCAGACACCGACTGCAGCCCAGCCGCCCGCGCAGGCACCCTCGGGGCCCTCGTTCCCGGGCGCGCGACCCGCCATCGTTACCCAGCCCGCTGCGCCCAGCGCCGTGCCGCCGGCAGCGCAGCAACCGTTCGCCACTATCGATGCGACCGGAGCCGTCACGCCCGGCGACCCCGCCCAGGCCCCGGGCCAGCATCCGGCACAGGCTCCCTACCCGGCAGGGCAACAGCCGACCCAGGCCCCACCCCAGCCCGGCTACCCCGCTCAGCACCCCGGTTATCCGCAGCCCGGAGGCGCACAGCCGTACTATCCGCCGACGCCGCAGGCTCCGGTCGACCCGCCGGGAGCCGGCGGCAACCAGCAGCCTCCCGGATCTCAGTTGGTGGCACGCACACCACCGAACGCCCCGGTCCCAGGTCCCGGTGGTCACCACCTCGGACCCCACACTCTGGTCCACCGTGACCTCGTGCTTGACCCGGACTCGCGGATCGTGCTGGTCGGCAACCGCGAGGTCGAACTCACACGCACGGAGTTCGAGCTGCTGGCGACGCTCATGGAATCCAAGCGCCGGGTGCGAAGCAAGGCCGACCTGACGCTCGTGCTGCGCGGCGAGTCATACGTGACGTCGTACTTCGTCGGGGATGCCGACAAGCGCGCCATCGAAGCGCATATGACGAATCTGCGCCGAAAGCTCGGCGACGATCCGAACAACCCGCGCTACGTCGAGACCGTGCGCGGCGTCGGCTACCGCATGACAGCCGAGAACGTCGCGCCGCCGCCGGGCCAGTAACCCGGCCCGGGCTCGCGCGCGAGCCCGTCAGACCTTGTAGCCGTACTGGCGGCGGAACAGCTTGAACGCCATGAGCAGGGTCTGGATGACGGTGACTACACCGACGATCGGCCAGCCGACCCACAGGATCGACGACTGCACCACGGGGTCAAGCAGTGACCAGATGAAGGCCATCGCGATCGCCGTGATCACGAGCAGAATCATGGGCACCCAGTGCCCGAGCGACACACCGCCACCGCGCTCGGCCTTCGCCTGAGCAGCCCAGTTGTCGACCTTCTTGCGCGAGAGGAACGACGACCACGACCGCAGGAAGTGGCCGATCCGGATCCACATGAAGATCTCCGCCGGGAACACGAGTGCCGAGAACAGGATGTCTCGCTGGTTCACGTACTTCATCGTCAGGGCCACACGCAGGTTCAGCAGCGTCGCCACCAGCGGCGGAATGAGCCACCAGGGCGAGAAGACGAACGCGTTGATCGAGAGCGATGCTGCCAGGAGCGTCAAGAACGCGACACGCACGAACAGGTTCGTGAGCATGCCGAAGTTCTCGAACCACCGGAGGCGCAGGTTCGGGTGGAAGGGCTGCCCCTTGGTGTCGCCGCGCTGGCCGGGCCACATGAGCTCGATCGCGCCGTAGGTCCACTTCACCTGCTGCGCGTCGTACCCCTTGAGGGTCGTCATGCCGCCCACGCTCGCCCGTGCGTACGGGCTGATCTTGGTGAGGTAGCCGGCGCTCTTGATCTGCAGCGACAGCAGGGAGTCCTCCACCTCGCTGTCTTTCACCCATGGCGTGCTCTGGTGGTTGGCGCGCATCACATCGCGCAGTGCCGCCGTCGAGAAGATCGAGAACTGGCCGCCGAGCACTGCCATGTTGCGTCCGCGCAGCAGATTCTGCAGGTTGAACGCCGCGAACTGCGTGCGCTGACCGGCGATCAAGAACTTGCCGATCAGGCCTTTGATGGGGCGGTCATCGATCGTGTAGATCGCCGAGATCCCACCGATCCGCGAGTCACCGACGGCCTCGGTCTCGAGGTACTCCACCGCCCGTTCGTCAGCGATGGTGTCACCGTCGACACCGAGCAGGTAGTCGTAGCCCTCGACAAGGGCGTAGCCGTAGTTCAGCGCACCGACCTTCTTGTCGGGGTTCTTGCCGATGTCGTGGATGAACACCTCGGTGAACTGCTCGCCGAGGTCTGTCACCACCTGGTGCGGGCCGGCGTACTGCGAAGCGATAGCAACTGTGGCGTCAGTGGTGTTGTTGACGACGACGTGGATGACGTCGGGCACGCGCGTCTGGTGCAGCAGACCCTCGAGCACCCCCGCGATCGACTCTTCCTCGTTGTAGCAGGGGATGACGCATCCGATGGTGGACCGGTGCACCGAGATGCGCTCCAGCACCGACTCGAACTCGTCAGTGAACTCCGCGTGCGAGGTCTCGACCTGCGCGTTCGGGAACCGGGGGTCGCCGTACGAGGGCTGAGCGTATGGCTGCTGGCCGTATGCGGGATCGGCGTACTGCGGCCCCGGGTACTGCTGACCCGGATACTGCTGACCCGCGTAAGCCGTACCGGGATACTGCCCGATCGCGGGCTGATTCTGCTGCGGGTACGGAGGAACGTACGGGGCTTCCCAGTGGGACATCAGCACGCTCCTTCCCTCAATCCGCGCGCCAACCGAAGTGCTGTTACCACACTGCTACACTCGGCTCAAGCATCCGGTCTGTTGTCGAAGAGCATCACCTCAGGTTTTCCTCAAGAAAGCCTCCGGTGAATACCCGAGGCCCCGAGAAACAGAAGCGCAGAATGAGTGTACTGGAGTTGTCTGCCGTCCTGGCGATCGCTTTCGTGATCGCCGCACCGGCCCTCATCCAGTTGCCCGGCAAGCCTCTCCCCAATGGTGGGCGCGCTGCCCGTCGGTACTTTCTGCGCTTCGCTGCCGCCGCAGCCCTGAGCGGAGTCGTCGCCGGCATCACATCCGCACTGGTGCCGGATCAGCCGATGCCGATCATCATCGGGGCGGCGAACGCGGCGCTCGTCGGCGGACCCGCCTACTTCTGGGCGGGGATGCGACAACTGCGAGACACCTCGATCACCCCCGGCTGGGTGGTGTCGGTGGCGGTCGCGGCCACCTTCATCGCGAGCGCGACAGTGACCGCCGTCATCGGGGGCCCGACCGACGGCTTCGTGTTGCGGCTGATCCTGGTGGCCGTCGGATGCGGAGGGGTCGCGATCGAGGCTTTCCGCCCGCCGGCGCGCGACATCGCAGCCTTCCGACTGATCGGTGTCATCTTCGCCGTCTACGCCGTGTATTCGGCGATCCGCACGTTCATGTTCTTCGCCGTCGGCGAGGACTCCCCCGCGTTTCAAACGGTGTTCTCACCCCTGACGGCATCAGTTCTCAGCATCCTGCTCGTGGTAACCCTCTGCGTGGCGGTGTGGTGGAGCGACCGCGCGCTGGAGACTCGAGCACGGCAGATCGAGCACCTCATCAATGCGCTGCGCTCAGACATCGCCTCCCACGGCGCGGTGACCGTCTACGACGTCGAGGTCCCCGACCTCAGTCTCATCCGCGCCGCCTTCGGTGGCCCCGCAGCAACAGCCGTGGATCGCGCTGCGGCGATGTCTCTTCACGAGCTCCTTCCCGACGCCGCACATCGCGGCCGCGTCGGCCGCCATGTCGTCGCACTTCCCGGAGACCAGCGGATCGAGAACCTGGAGAGCGTCGTGAAGGCGGCAACCGCCCACGCCGTGCCGAACCTCGACTACCGCGAAGCGATCGAGATCCGCATAACGCGCTACACGCTGCATTCCGAGGCAGAACTCGCCGCGGTCTGGCCCGATGCCGCCCCGACCGCCACGAGTGATCTCAAGACCCGGCCGGCAGGCGGCGTCGTCAGCTGACTCGGTCCGGCTCCCGCTCAGCCCTGCGGCGCGGTGGTCGGCTCGTTGGACACGATGTTCAGCGTGCCCTGATCGTTGTAGATCGCGATCGGCAGGTACTGATAAATCGTCTGTTGCGCGAACGAGGCGTCGTCGTTGGCGGTGCCCTCGACGTAGATGCCGAACGAGAACTGCAGCGTGATGCCGTACGTATCGGCCGGAAGCATGAAGATCGTCGTCTCGGGTACGAGCAGACCACCCTGATAGCTGTTGAGCAGCAGGCCGCGGTCAGAGCGCAGCGTGTCCGGCGGCACCAGCGTGCGCGGGTCGGCGGCGAACTGGAACGGCTGCTGCACCATCCCCGAGGTCTGCGCGGTCTGCGACGTGATCGAAATCGACGAAATGTAGACGCGGCGCTTCTGTGTCAACACCGCCTTGTCATCGACGCGACGGTCATACGCGTTGATCGCGAACCCGAACACCTTCTCATTGTTCGGCGTCCACTCGCGCGTGCGCTTCGGGTCGGCAGCCCACACATCGAGAACGACTTCCAGATCGGACGCGACATCCGTCGTGAGCGAGACAGACCCGTCGTACGAGAACAGCGAGTCGAAGTCCATCGTCGCCATTGTCGAGACCGGCTGCGGCACCGGCGTCGCCGTCGATGCTGTGCCCGGCGCTTCGCCCTGGATCGAATTGAAGGCCTCGGCGATCTGCTGGCATCCGGTCAAGGACGAGGCGCCCAAAGCCAGTGCGGCGGCACCGAGCACGACGCGGCGCACGACGCGCGACGATTGCGGGGCGGTGGCCATGGTTTCTCCTTGAGCGGGCCGACGTGCAGGGCAGCGAGGGCTGATTTTCCGCGGTTTTCTCGGGCTCATGGCGGGTTCCACAAGCCGGATGCGCTGGAAGTATACGATACGAACAAAGGCCTGAACTCAACGCTGTCTAAGGGGGAGCACAAGGTGAGCGCAAGAGACGCGCAATTCCGCGACGTCGACGGCGCGACAGTGCGAGTGAGGTCTATTTGGCTCACGCAGCTCTCCCTGGGCGTCTCGATCATCATCATCTCGGTCGTGTCGCTCGGTTACGAGCCGGAGCTGTTCACGTCGTGGCTCATGCTCACCGGTGTGGCGATCGTCATCCTGGCCACCGCCGTGACTCTCGTAACCCCCTGGGCGCGGATGCCCCGGTGGCTGCCGCTGGTCATCCCCTTCGCCGACATCGTCGCCGTCGGTTTCATGGCGGCATCCTCGATCCTGCCGCTCGGCTTCTTCTGGGTCTTCCCCATCATGTGGATCGGCCTGCACTTCTCGCGCTGGGCACTCGGTGCTGCTGTCGCAACCATCGCCGGTTCTCTTCTGATTGAGGCGGCGACCTCGGCCGAGCCCCCCGGCGCCGTGGAATTGTTCACTGTGCTCCTGGGCGTGACGTTCCTGGGGGTTACCGCGAGCATCACGATGCGCCAGACGCGCGCGTTCAAGCGCTTGCTCCTCGGCCAGACGCGGCGTCTCGAGACGACGCTCGACCGGGTCTCGAACGCCGAGCGCAGCACGATCGAGCTGATCAACGGCGTGGATGTCGGCATCCTCCGCTTCGCCCGTGACGGGTCTCTGCTCGCTGCCAACACCACCTACGACCGCCTCTACGGCACGAACCTCAACGACCCGAGTTCTCCCCCCACATCGGTCGAGTACGCGTCCCTGCAGGGGACGGCGATTCCGGCATCCGAGCGAACCTTCGCGCGTGCGCAGCGCGGCGAGATCTTCGAGGATGCCCGTGTCTGGCTCTTCGACGCCGAGGGCACCTGGCATGCCCTCTCCGTGACCACCATGCCGCTGACCTCGTCAGCCGACGACTCCGCGTCGACGATGCTCGTGGCCCACGACATCACCGCCGTCACCGAGGCCGAGCGCGAACGCGAACGTATCGCCGCGGTGGCCTCCCACGAGCTGCGGCACCCGCTCACCGTCATCATCGGCCACGCCGACCTCGCACTCGAAGAAGAGGACGAGCTGACTCCGAAGATTCGGGAGCACCTCGAGACCATCCTCTCGGCCAGCGAACGGATGCTGGGTATCGCCTCGACGATGCTGCAACGCTCACGCAGCGGGTTCACCCCCACCCAAGACCGCCGCTCCTTCGACCTCGTCCCGATGCTCGCCGCCGTCAGCGAAGCTTTCGCTGCGTCGGCGCGCGAACAGCGCGTGACGCTCGAAACCGATCTTCCCGCGCACCTGCGGATGGATGGCGACGTGTTCCGCCTCCGGCAGGTCCTCGACAACATCGTCAGCAACGCCGTCAAGTACACGCCGGCAGGCGGATCCGTGCGGGTCTCGGCGTCCCTGGATGGCGACACCGCCGTGATCGTGGTCACCGACACCGGTATCGGCATCGCGTCCGAGGACCTGGAGCACGTGTTCGACCCGCTGTTTCGCAGCACCCGCGCCCAGGAACAGGCACCCGGCACCGGTCTCGGGCTCGGTATCGCGCGCGAGATCGTGACCGCCCACGGCGGCACCCTCACGGTGACCAGCGAACTCGGTCACGGCACGACAGTGACTCTCCGCCTTCCCCGTTCCGTCACTCCGGAGTCGTGATGATCTTTTCCGCACCTGGTGAGTTGCCCTGGCCCGACCTCGACGGCGCGAACATCGGCATCGCCCACGCGACCATCGCGACCCTCGGCACGATCCTGTTCGTGGGGCTGGCCTTTCTCGCAAGGCCCCGCCGGTCCACCCTCCTGTGGTCGCTGACGTTCATGGGAATCATGGTGGCCTGCTACGGCTACCTCGCCGCGACCGCGGCCGAATCCGAGGAGTTGCGACGAGGGTCGATGGGTCTGTTGTTGGGTGCCCCGGCGCTGCTGTGGTCGGGACTGCGCGCCCACCGCAAAGTGCGCACCTACGCGTGGATCAGCGCTCTCGTCGCCGCCGCGTCGATCCTCGCGCTCCTCGCGCCGGGTGAGTCGGCCTGGTTCGGACTGGCCTACCGTGTCATGTTCTTCGTGTCCGGCATCTTCGGGGTGCTGTTCCTCCTCGAGTGGCGGCGCATCCCGGAACGGTCCGAGCGTCTGCTGTGGCCCATCGTCGTCGCCTCGGCGGGCTACGCGCTCGCTGGCGTCACGGTGCTCATCGGTGCCCTCTTCACCCCGCTTTCGACGGCTGAAGCTTTCGCCTCGACACGCATCTTCAACTCCATCGGGATGCTCGTCTACATGGTGTGCGCCCTCGTGTCGCTGGTGCCGTTGGTCACCCCGGGGTCGCGAGCGATCGAGTCGAGCGCGCCACAGGGCGACTGGGGTCGGTTCGTCGGGACGGCCCGCGAGCGTCTCGAACGTGCGGCAGCGCGGGATGCCGACACGTGGTCGCTCCTGCGCATCGAACTCGACGACGCCGAAGACCTGCAAGAGGCGGGAGGCCCGGCGATCTTCGGTCGGCTCCTTCGCGACATCCAGGCGCGCGTCACTGCCGTCTTCCCGACGGATGCCGACATCGCGATCGCCCCCGACAGCGCAGTCATCGTGCTGATCTCGCGTCCCGAGGCAGTCATCCGGGACCTCGTACGGGATGTGCTGAGGCGAATCGCCGTGCGTGACCCCGCGGCCCCCATCACCGTGACCACCTCAGCCAGCATCGGCTGGGCAAGCGTCGCGACGGCAGGATTCGACCTGGACGCTCTGCTTGCCACCACGGCCGAGGCCGCGGCTACGGCCCGGGCGCAGGGTGGCGACCGCTGGGAGCGCGTCACCGCCTGACCAGAAACGCTACTGCCCTACCCGACACCCATCCCGCCGAACCCACACCTTCCGCGCCGAGCCCACACGTCTGGCACGCCGAAGCGTGTGGGGTCGCGCGCGAACGTGTGGGTTCGCGGATCGGAAGCGCTACTGCTGCGCGATCGCGATGGTGAGCGTGTCGGATGCCGTCTGCTTCGCGTATTCGTTCGAGGTCGGGGTCGTCTGCACGAGGAAGTCGTACGTGAACTGGACTGTCACCGAGATCGCGTTCGACGGCACCGGACCGACGGTGAAGTTCTGTGAGTAGCTGTAGGGCGAGAGCACGAGATAGCCGGGGTTGACGCTCGCAGCATCCACCTGCGGATCCAGGGGTGCAAGGTCTCCCGTGTCGCTCTGGGGCACCGCGACCATCGTCGCCCGCTGCAGGTAGACCTTTTGGCCGTCGTTGGGCTCAATCGTCGTGATCAGTGACAGGCTGATCGGCTTGAGCGCGTCGGCTGTCCACTTGTCCATCGACAGCGTCGACCAGTAGTCGACGGTTGCCTTCACGGCCCCGGCCTGGAGGTCTCGCTGCGTTGCGCCGCTGGACAGATCGTTCTTCACCGGCGGGGCGACGGTCTGCCGGGTGGAGGTCGGCGTCGGACTCGAGGTCTCGTAACCCCAGTTGTTCCACGGAGCGGGGCCACATCCGGCGAGCGCGATCGGCAGGACGACCAAACCGGCGATCACACCCGCCCTCGCGAGAGCTCTCGCCGAACGACCACGGATGCCGACGCTCGCGTCGCTGCGACCAACGGCCTTCATCTCCATCCCCCCTCGGGATCATGAATCACCCCCCGCGCGGGGGTGGGATCAGTCTACGCATCCGCGGCGTTGCGCCCCTCAGTCCGCGTCGAGGTCCCGTCGTGCGCGGGTCTGCGACGCCCGGTGGGCGAGCAGATCATCGGCGGGGTATCCGACTTCGGTGAGGGTCAACCCGCGGGCGGCGAGCACCTTGACCTCGGGCACTCGATCCAGCTCGTCGCGGATACGCACGAGGTCGTCAACGCCGAGTCGCCCCTGACCGACCGCGACGCACCCGCCCACCAGGGCGCGCACCATGCTGTGGCAGAACGCGTCAGCCCGAACCGTGGCAACCAGCACGCCGGATGCCTCGCGCACCCACCCGAAATCGAGCAGTGTGCGGATCGTCGTGGCCTCTTCCCGCGGCTTGCAGTACGCAGCGAAGTCGTGGAGTCCCCGCAGGGCGCCGGCTGCGGCATCCATCGCGGCGACATCGAGCTCACCGCGCACCACGGTGGTGCGGTGACGTTCCAGCGGATCGTAGGGAACCGAATCGTCAGCAACGCGATACTCGTAGCGACGCCATACCGCCGAGAACCGCGCATCGAAGCCGTCCGGTGCGATCGAGGTGCGGGTCACCGCGGCATCGGCGTAGGCGCCGAGCACACCCCGGATGCGACGGGCGAGAGCTGCTACGCCGTCGTCATCCTCCGTGCGCCGGCGCGAAGAAGCGAGCCGTGCGGCCTGTCCGTCGTCGAGATCCAAGTGAGCAACCTGGCCGCTCGCGTGCACTCCGGCGTCAGTTCGACCCGCCACGACCAGCCTCGGATCTCCCCCCAGCACGCGAGAAATCGCACCCTCGATCGTTCCCTGCACCGTCCGTTGATGCGGCTGCCGCGCCCACCCGCGAAAGTGCGAACCGTCGTAGGAAATGTCGAGCCGGATGCGCACGTCTTCAGCCTAATCAGCACCCGGCGCAGCCCCAGGGAACTCGCGCCGCCCGGACGTAGACTTGGGTACCCGAACCCGCATCGCCCGACCGAGCCGCCGTTGTCCAGCCCCCTCCACACCGACCGCCACGGTGCCATCCACGGCGCCACCTCAGGCCCCAGGCTTCCTGGCCTGGATGGCCTCCGCGCGCTCGCTGTCATCCTCGTGGTCGTCTTCCACCTGTTCCCACAGTGGTGGTTCGTCGGCGGGTTCATCGGCGTGGACGTCTTCTTCGTGATCAGTGGGTTCCTGATCACGACCCTGCTGCTTCGTGAGCGCGACGCGACCGGCCGGATCAGCCTCGTCGGGTTCTGGCGTCGGCGAGCCAGACGCCTCCTGCCTGCGCTGGTCCTGCTGCTGCTCGTGTGCTCGAGCGCAGCCTGGGTCGTCGGCGGTGATGTTCTCGTCCGGTTGGGCGCTCAGATCGCCGGTGCCCTCACCTTCAGCTACAACTGGATCGCGATCTTCATCGGCGAGGGATACTTCGGCGCCACCAGCCCGGAGCTCTTCCGCAACCTCTGGTCACTCGGCATCGAAGAGCAGTTCTACGTGCTGTGGCCGCTCGCGCTCCCCCTGATCCTGCTGCTGCCGCGCACCTGGGCGCGGGTTGCTGCGGCGGGCGCACTGGCTGCAGCATCCGCCGTATGGATGGGCGACATCGTGTCGGCGACGGGTAACGTCAGCCGCGCGTACTACGGCACCGACTCGCACGCGTTCGGCATCCTCCTCGGTGTCGCACTCGCCTTCGTCCTCCACCGCGCCCTGGCGGCGCCCACGCTCTGGATGCAGCGTACGACGGTCCGTCGCGGCGCCACGATCCTCGGCGCGGCCGCTGTGATCGGCCTCGTCGGGCTGTCCCTGCTCGCACCCACCGACTCCGTCAGAACCTTTCCGCTGACCATCGCCGCCGCGAGCGCCCTGACGGGTATCGCGATCGTCGCTGCCGTCTGGCCGCACGCCGGCCTCGGCCCGGCCCTGGATGCGCGTCCGCTGCGGTGGATCGGTGAACGCTCCTACGGCCTGTACCTGTGGCACTGGCCCCTCCTGGTCCTGCTGGTCGCCGCCGTGCAGGGCACCGCACCGGAAGCGGGAGTACCGGTATGGGTCGGCCTTGTGACGCTGGCGCTCACCGTCGTCATCGCGGAGGCTTCCTACCGATTCCTTGAGACACCGGTGCGGCGCCTCGGTTTCCGTGGCACCTGGCGCGCGGCACGCGCACGGGTCGGCGTCGATGCCGGGGCGCTGTGGGGCACCGTCGTCGGGAGCCTTGCCACAACTGCCCTGGTGTTCGGGACGGTAGCGGCAGCCACCACCGGTGCGAGCGTGTCATCCGGCGAAGCAGTCGTCGCCGAAGGGCAGGCAGCCGTTGATGCGGCATCCGCCAGCCCGACGCCGTCGGCAGATGATCAACCGCAACCCGATGAGCCGGCACCGGCTGGCGCCCTCGCCGATGGAGCCGTCCGGCCGCCCGCGCCGTCACCGACGCCGATCTCGGGCGGCGAGGTCACCGCCGTCGGCGACTCGGTCATGCTCGCTGCCGCACCCTCGCTGTACGAGACGCTTCCCGGCATCCGGGTGGATGCCGCAGTCTCGCGGTCCTCATGGGCGGGCCCCGGCATCGTCGACCAATTCGCCGCCGCAGGGCAGCTCGGCCGCTACGTGGTCGTCGCTCTCGGCACGAACGGTCCGATCAGCCGGGATGCCTACGAGCGGATCGCTGCAACCGCCGGGCCCGACAGGACCCTTGTGCTCGTGAACGCTTACGCGCCCCGCGACTGGATCCCCGGGGTCAACAGCGACATCACCGCGTTTGCCGCCGCCCATCCGGGCACCGTAATCGCCGATTGGGCGAGCGCCATCGACCCCCACGTGGACTACCTCGCCGGCGACCGCATCCACCCCGGCACTTCGGGCGGCCAGATCTACGCCGACACCGTGCTCGCTGCGATCCGCCAGTCCGAGAACCAACGCGCGATCGACGCGTACCTCATCGAGACCCGGGCCTACCGTGAGGCCACCCGCGAGGAGGCGCGGATCGCCCAGTAGCCCCACTGCGCTTGTCCTCTTCGGCCGAACCCACGCGATTAGCGCTGATCCCACAGCTTCCGCGCGACGAATCCTGTGGGCTCGCGCAGGAACGTGTGGGTTCAGCGGTCTAGCCGGACGCTAGCTGGGTCACGCCAAGGGAACGGGCGCCGTTCAGAACCTCGCGACCATGGCGACCTCGCGGTCCGTGGCCTCGAACCCCAGCCGCCCGTAGAGACTGTTCGCTCCGGTCGGGCTCTCGGTGTCGACGTCAAGGTTGACCTTCTCAAGTCCGGCATCCCGTGCCGCCGTGAGCAGGGCCGTGATCACCGCCGGGGCGAGCCGCCTGCCGCGATAGTCGCGAACGACACCGATCAGCGCGACGTAGGCCGATGTATAGCCCTGCACCTCCCAGTCGTCCTCGTTCACGGTAGCCAAAGCCATCGCTACCACGCGGTCGCCGTCCACCACGACGCGCGAAAGGTCGTCGCGGAACTGCGAACCGCTGACGAACCGTTCCCATCGCTCCGGCGGCGTCTCCAGGCTCCCCCAGTGGTCACGGAAGGCATCATTGCGCGCCACACGGGTCGCATCCCGCCACTGCGGGCCGAAGGTCTCGATCCGCAGGGCCGGGGATCCGGCATCCAGCGGCACCTCGGGGATCGGGTCGCTGAGGTCGCGAAGCATCGTCGTAAACCACCGCTCCTCGGGCATCCCGCGCCGCGCACCCAGCGCGCGAGCCTCAGCGTCGTGCTCGTACGCGTGAAGGAAGATCGCACCTGGAAGCCGGGCATCCGTCCGTGCTAGCTCGGTCTGGGCGGTCTCGTACTCCCAGCGCAGCACCTGCGTGCCGATACCGCGGCGGCGCCACCGCGGGTGCACCATGCCGGTGCAATAGACGTACACATGCTTGTCCTGCGACGGATGCACCAGGATGCCTGCCATGGCGACAAGTTCGCCGTCGGCGGCGAAGCCGAGTCTCGTGTGAAGCTCCGGATCGATATGTGAGAGCTCGAAGATCTCCTCGACATCCTCGCGCGGCGTCAACCACGTCGGATGATCGACCCTGTCGCAAGAGTCTACGAGCGCCACCATCTCGTCGAGGTCCGCCCGGGTCGCGGGGCGCCAGGTGGCGACATCCGGATGCTGGATCTCATCGACGGTCTCGGGCGCTCCGACACGCTCTGACAGCGGCCGCGCATCACTCGGCGTGGCGTTCTCAGGGATCGGTGCAGGGGCGGTGCTCTCGTTCACCGTCCCACCCTACGCGCCGCCGCCAAAGCGCCGAACCCACACGAAAACGCCGAACCCACACGATCCGCGCGAGAAACCTTGTGGGTTCGCGCGCGAAGGTGTGGGTTCGGCGGGTCTGGGACCCGGGTATTACTTGGCGTCGTCCTCGGCGGGAGCGTCGACAACGGCATCCTCGGCGGCGGCCTCAGCGGCTTCGCCCTCCTCGGGCGATTCGGCGCCTGCCGCAGCTGCCTCGTCGGTGGACTCTTCCTCGACCTCGGGCGCCAGAGCCTCGGCGGGCGTCTCCTCGGCGGGAGCCTCCTCCGCGGCCGGCGCAGCGGCGGCCGGAGCAGCCTTCTTCGCCGACTTCGGCTTCGGGTTCACCGGCTCAAGCACGAGCTCGATGACCGCCATCGGGGCGTTGTCACCCTTGCGGTTGCCAACCTTCGTGATGCGGGTGTAGCCGCCCTCACGCTCGGCGACCAGCGGCGCGATCTCGGCGAACAGGATGTGCACGACTTCCTTGTCACCGATGACCGAGAGCACCCGGCGACGGGCGTGCAGGTCTCCGCGCTTGGCGAAGGTGATCAGGCGCTCGGCGAGGGGACGCAGGCGCTTGGCCTTCGTCTCGGTCGTCTTGATCGACTTGTGCGTGAACAGCGCCGCGGCGAGGTTCGCGAGCAGCAGGCGTTCGTGGGCGGGGCCGCCTCCGAGGCGGGGACCCTTGGTGGGCTTGGGCATGTCAGTTACTCCAGGGAAAGTCGGTCAGGATGCCGCGGCATCCGTTTCGGGTACCGGTCAGACGGTCTCGTCGTCGTAGCCGCCGTAGAAGTGCGCGCCGTCGAACCCGGGAACCGAGTCCTTCAGGCTCAACCCGAGCGAGATGAGCTTGTCGCGAACCTCATCGACCGACTTCTGGCCGAAGTTGCGGATGTTCATGAGCTGCGTCTCTGAGAGGGCGACCAGCTCCGAGACGGTGTTGATGCCCTCGCGCTTGAGGCAGTTGTAGGACCGGACCGACAGGTCGAGGTCTTCGATCGGCATCGACAGCTCGTTCGACATGACGGTCTCGACCGGCGCGGGGCCGATCTCGATACCCTCGGCCTCGACGTTCAGCTCGCGGGCGAGGCCGAACAGCTCGGTCAGGGTGCGACCGGCGGAGGCCACGGCGTCGCGCGGTGCGATGGAGGGCTTGGTCTCGACATCCAGGATGAGCTTGTCGAAGTCGGTGCGCTCACCGGCACGGGTCGCGTCGACGCGGTAGCTGACCTTGAGCACCGGCGAGTAGATCGAGTCGATCGGGATCTGACCGCTCTCGGCGTACTCGTTGCGGTTCTGGGTCGCCGAGACGTAGCCGCGGCCACGCTCGATGGTGAGCTCGAGCTCGAACTTCGCGGTCTCGTTGAGAGTCGCGATGACAAGCTCGGGGTTGTGGACCTCGACACCGGCGGGTGCGGAGATGTCGGCGGCGGTGACCTCACCGGCGCCGGTCTTGCGCAGGTAAGCCGTGATGGGCTCGTCGCGCTCGGAGGAGACGACCAACTGCTTGATGTTGAGGATGATCTCGGTGACATCCTCCTTCACACCCGGAATGGTGCTGAACTCGTGCAGCACGCCGTCGATGCGGATGCTGGTGACGGCGGCGCCGGGGATCGACGACAGGAGGCTGCGACGCAGCGCGTTACCGATCGTGTAACCGAAGCCGGGCTCAAGCGGCTCGATGACGAAACGGCTGCGGAACTCCCCGATCTTCTCCTCGGTCAGAGTGGGACGCTGTGCGATGAGCACGATGTGTTCCTTTCGATCACGTGCCCGCTATATGACACGTGCAATGGGTGAGGTGTTGAGTTTTTCTCGCGGGATGCCGAGGCGCAGCGCAGTAACGCACGCCCCGGCACCCGAAGTGCTTCACCCGGGTGGCTGTGAGCCGGCCCGGAACGGGGCTGTCGTCAGACGCGACGGCGCTTGGGCGGGCGGCAGCCGTTGTGCGCCTGGGGCGTGACGTCCTGGATCGAGCCGACCTCGAGGCCAGCGGCCGTCAGCGAACGGATCGCGGTCTCACGACCCGAACCCGGACCCTTGACGAAGACGTCGACCTTCTTGACGCCGTGCTCCTGCGCCTGACGGGCAGCAGACTCGGCTGCCATGCCGGCGGCGTAGGGCGTCGACTTGCGCGAACCCTTGAAGCCGACACCACCCGAGGAGGCCCAGCTGATCACCGCGCCCGAGGGGTCGGTGATCGAAACGATCGTGTTGTTGAACGTCGACTTGATGTGGGCCTGGCCCACGGCGATGTTCTTCTTCTCCTTGCGGCGCGGCTTGCGCGCCGCGGACTTGGGGGTAGCCATGTGCGTTTTCTCCTAAACCTTCCGCGCCTTACTTCTTTCCGGCCTTCTTCTTGCCGGCGACGGTGCGCTTCGGGCCCTTGCGGGTACGCGCGTTCGTCTTGGTGCGCTGACCGCGCACCGGCAGGCCGCGGCGGTGGCGCAGGCCTTCGTAGGAGCCGATCTCAACCTTGCGGCGGATGTCGGCGGCAACCTCACGGCGAAGGTCACCCTCAACCTTGTAGGTGCCTTCGATGTAGTCGCGGAGGGCGACGAGCTGGTCGTCGCTGAGGTCCTTCACGCGGATGTCCTCGTTGATCTCGGTCGCCGCGAGGATCTCGTGCGAACGGGTACGGCCGATGCCGTAGATGTAGGTGAGGGCGATCACCACGCGCTTATCGCGCGGGATGTCGACACCGGCAAGACGTGCCATGTCGGTTCTCTCTTTCCCCCGGGTTTCCCCGCGGAGTACGTCGAAGGTGTGGAGCAGAATCGGTGCCCGGGCCTTCGTCCCGAGGTGTCCCCTGCACCCGGCATCCGGATGCGGGTTCTGACCCTGCCTGTGTGTATTGAGTTATGAGTCCTGGGGCCGCCGGAACGGCATCCGTCTCAGCCCTGGCGCTGCTTGTGGCGCGGGTTGGACTTGCAGATCACCATCACGTTGCCGTGGCGGCGGATGACCTTGCAGTGGTCGCAGATGGGCTTGACGCTGGGGTTGACCTTCATGATGTTCCTGTTCGCTGTCTTCGCCGGGCGGGCACGGATGCCCGGGGCGTTACTTCTCGACCGGCCTAGCGGTAGCGGTAGACGATGCGGCCGCGGGTGAGGTCGTAGGGCGAAAGCTCCACGACGACGCGGTCCTCGGGGATGATGCGGATGTAGTTCTGCCGCATCTTTCCCGAGATCGTTGCGAGCACCTTGTGTCCGTTGGTCAGCTCAACGCGGAACATCGCGTTGGGCAGCGCCTCGGACACTGTGCCTTCGATCTCGATGACACCGTCTTTTTTGGCCATAGCCTCGCTCACGCTTATGCAGACCGGTCGGTCTGCGGTGGATGGGAGTCGGTGCCGGTCCGCTCTGCCCGGACACGCCAAGGCAGGCGCAAAGCACCAAAGATCAATAGTACGTGATAGTGAACACCCCGGCAACCTCGGGCGTGTCGGGGTGCGAGCCCTTCTTTGCGCGAACCCACACGTTTCGCGTCCGCCCCACATGTTCCGACGGCCGTAGCGTGTGGGTTCGGCGCGGTAAGTGTGGGTTCACGAACACAAGTCGGATGCCGCGGGCCGCGTGCGCTAGCGCGGCGGGCGGATGCCGAACGCGGCCAACCGCCGGCCGAGCGTGACCGGCGAAGCGAGGTGCTGCATCCCCCACCGAACCAGCGGGCGGTGGGTGGTCGCGCGGATCCAGTCCTCGCGCTCCTTTTCCGCGCGCACCACCTCCCACGGTGTGCGTTCGCCACGAAACTGCGCATCCGTGTACTTGCCCTCACCGTCGAACTCGCCCCATGCCTTCGCGTCGTCCAGCCCGAAGTCGACGAAGTACAGGTGGGACGAGTCGGCGAGCCGCACCTGCAACCGTGGCGTCGCGAATCCGAGGTCATGCAGCAGCAACCTGCTCATGCTCTCACCGGGTAGCTGCGCGCGCCCGTCTGCGAAGGCCATGATCCACCGCGCTTGACGGATGCCACGTGCTCCCCGCGCGCGGGCGATACGCTCCTCCATCGCGGTAGCCCATGTCGAGGCTGCACCCTGGTCATAGACCCGATCTTCGGGATCCCACGCGACCAGCCGCAGCGCGGCATCCGCGACGGCCACCGCACTAGCCAGCGGCAGGGTACGCGCAACGTCGAACACCGTGCGCTCGAGGGACGTGCACGGAATGCCACCGATCACCACGATGTCATCGTCCGGCACGCTGACCTCGTGTCGGGCTACGCCCCGGGCATGCCGCACGACACCGTTGTGGCGCGCGTCGCTGACGTGTACGGCTTCAGGAACGTGCCGAAAGAGGGGCAATCCCCAGAGCACCGCCGCCGACGCGTGCGAGAACGGCGCAGCGGATGCCTCTCGCCGCGAGTGCACCGCCGCGATCGTCCGTAGATGCCTGTCTTCGACAAATCCTTGCGCGTCAGCGGCTCGCACATATCGCCCCGAGTGCAGCCGGATCAGCTCGCCATCCGCGTGCTGCGCGGCGATGGTCGCCGCTGCGCTCTCGCGCTCGAGCCGTTCGCGCGTGAGGATCGCCGCACGCGCGTCCCAGACCCGATCGGAGCTCGGCGGTACGACATCCATGCCCGCAGTCTCGCCTGCGCGCGCAGCCCCTCACGCGTCGCTGCGCACACCTGCGGCATCCGCTCGCCCTTCCACCCCTGGGGAGGAGCGCACTGCCCAATCACCACCAGCCGCGAACCCACACCTCTCTCGCCGAGCCCACAGGATCTCGCGACAGATACCTGTGGGCTCGAGCGAAAAGGTGTGGGTTCGGCGAAAGGGGATGGTGCGCCGGTGGGTCAGCCCTCCGCTCGGCCTCCCCGGCGGCGACGGATGACGACAAGTGCCAGGCCGAGAACGATGACTGCAGCAGCCCAGGGCAGCACTGGCACCCCCGTCGCCGCGACCGTGCCGCCGGTCGCGGCGAGCGCCTCGACCTGGACGTACACCCAGCCGATCACTGTGCCTGCGGAGTCCGTGACCACGAGGCGATGCGTGCCGGCCGGCAGATTCGCGGGGATCGTGAAGGTCGCGGTTCCCGCGGCGCTCACCACGGATGTACCGAGGTAGGTCGGCGTCGAGAAGATCCAGCCCTCCACAGTCTGCCCCGCATACTGAGTGCCGACCGTGACCGTCACCGTCTGTCCCTGCTTGAAGGTCGTCCCACCCTGCGGCTGGATCGCGTCCTGCGTCTGCGGGGTCAAGTCCGTCTCCGCGGGCGGGGTGGTGCCACCCGTGGGCGGTAGCGGCGTGAACGTTCCCGTGACCGTCAACGGAATCCGCACCCCGGTTCCCGATGGCTCGGCGTTCACGACAAGCGCCGAGTTCAGGGGAGCGTCCTTCGGCACGGTGATGCTGATCTGCGCGGCGCCGCCGTTGACAAGTACCGGGTCGAAGACGGCGCTGCTGCCTTCAATCGACACGAGCGCTGTCGTGTTCGCCGGAGCGCCCAGCGAGCGGATGTCGAGTCCCGACACCGTCGCGGTCAACGTCTCGCCCTGCTCGATCGTGGCGGGGACCCCGGTCACCTGGGCGCTGCGGGAGGCGAAGTCCGGCGACAGCGGCGAGTTGTTCTTGAGGTAGTCGATCCACGCGTCGCGGTCGATCAGACCGGAGTCACGGGTGTCGGTTCCCTCCGTGAGCACCGTGAAGTTGTCGCCGCCCTGCAGCAGGAAGCTGAACGACCCGACCCGATACTCGGCATCCATCACGATGGGCTGCCCGTCGATCCAGATCCCGGTGATCCGGTCGCCCTTGGCAAGCGACGCATCGTACGTGTAGAACACGTTCTCCGACACACCCAGCTGCAGGTACGGACGCGACGCGGTGTCGGGCTGCCACTGCTGCTCCAGCACGACCTTCAACTGCGAGCCGGTCAGCGTCGTGGTCCACAGGTTGTTCACGAACGGCAGCACCGCGTTGGCTTCCGCGTACGTGATCACCCCGTCCTCGCCGTAGTAGAGCTCGTTACGCAGACCGCCCGGGTTGACCAAACCGATCTCCGCCCCACCACGGTCGGCCGACGACAGCGAAGCCACCAGCGCATCCGCAACCAGGTTCCCGAGCGTCGACTGGGATGACCGATCATCCCGCTTGTCGCCCACGAACGCCGTCGTGATGTCGGCGGTGACCGAGCCGACCTGCTGCGAACCCACGACATCCGCCTGCGCGAGCGCGGCATCCACGATCGTCTTGACGGCAGCGACGCGCGGGTACGCGGAAGTCAGGGTCGCATCGGCGGATGTCGTGCGCGCCACGTTGCGCACGTCGTAGTCGTTCACAGAGCCCGTGACCGGGTCGATCCAGAGCCGAACCTGGCCGATGTTCTCGCCGTAGGAACCGGTCTGCAGGATCGGACGCGTCCGGTCCGAACCGGGAACGGGGCCGTCCCACGCGTATTCCTTGTGCGTGTGGCCGGTGAAGATCGCATCCACGGCCGCCGAGGTCTGCGTCACGATCTTCGCGAACGCTCCGCCCGCAGCGATCTCGTCCTCGACCGACGCGCCTTCCTTCACCCCGTCGATCGAGCCCTCGTGGTACTCGGCGATGATCACGTCAGCCTCGCCGTTGCCCTCGTCACCGTCGGTCAGGTATGCGGCCACCCTATTCACAGCATCCACGGGGTCACCGAAGTCGAGGCTGGCGATCCCACCGGGCGAGACCAGCGACGGCGTCTCCTGGGTGATGGCGCCGATCACCGCGACCGTGAGTCCCTCCACCTCGAACGTCGCATACTCGGGCAGCACCGGATCCTGTGTCCCCTTCGCATAGACGTTGGCGCCCAAGTACGGGAATTGCGCCGCATCCGTGACCCGACCGAGCAGGTCAGCCGAGCCCTTGTCGAACTCGTGGTTCCCGACAGCGGATGCCGCCAGCCCCATCGCGTTCAACACATCGATCGTGGGCTTGTCATCGGCGTACGCGGAGGCGAACAGCGACGCCCCGATGTTGTCACCGGCCGAGAGGAACAGCGTGTTGTCGTCGCCGTATGCGGCGCGCAGTTGCTCGATCGTGCCCGCGAACTTCACGGTGTTGCCGTCGATGCGACCGTGGAAGTCGTTGATGTTCAGCAGGTTCAGGAGCACGTCATCGCCGCCGCGGTAGGCCCCGCAGTACATCCGGCCCTCGCGCAGCGAGATCTTGTCGGTCTCGCTGTCGTCGGCGTAGAAGACCGGCGCGACACCGTTCTCGCACGTACCGATCGCGAAGCCCTCGTTGCCGGCCTTGGCGGGCATGCCAGCCGGCGCGAGGTAGGCCGCGACGTTCTGGAAGGTTCCGGCATAGACGCCGTCCGCGGCAATCCGCATCGCGTGGATCTCGCCACCGCACGCGTCATCACACACGGCGTACAGGGTTCCGGATGCCGCATCCCACGTGACGTCGGCCACCACCGAGAGCTTCGGGTCGATCGTGGCGACGATGCTCGCCACTCCGGCGTCCCGAAGCGCTACAGCGTAGATGCGCGCCGTGCCCTCAACACCGACAAAGAACAGGCCATCGCCGTGCGCGCCGTAGGTCGCCGGGTCGTACGCCTTGCCGGTGCTGCTATCGACGAATCCCCGTGCGACCAAGACCGAGTCCGGCACCCACGTGACACCCTCGAGCCCGCCGTTGGCGGGGAGAGCCGGCAGGAGGGTTGCAAGGTTCCACTCGTCGGTCGCGACAAGTTCGGTTCCGGATACCGACACATCGAAGCGCAGCACGGAGGGTCGGCTGACGTCGCTGGCCGTGTTGTCCCGCTCCGACGCGACGTACACCCCGCCCGCCGAGGTGCCCGCGACGAGGCTCACACCCTCGGCATCCACGGCACCGGAACCGCCGGGGTAGCGCAGGACCTTGCCCGCCGCCCACTCACCCTGTTTCGGGCTGATCCACTGCCCGGCCTCGGCGTTCCACTCGAGCTGGAAGAGCGTTCCGGTGCCGTTGTTCACGGCCCAGAGCGTCCCGCGACCCTCAGCGGTCGCCTCATAGGCCAGGCCGCTCATGTCCTCGCCGAAGGCATCCGGCGCCGAAACTGCAGTCACACCCGCGTCGCCCGGCCACGGCGTTGCCGCGACAAGGCCGATGCAGTCGTTCGGAGCACCCTTGGTCACCGACGCGGCAACCTCGAACTCGCCGAGGCCATCGGGGCAGCGCGCCCACGACGTCTCAGCGTGCTCGCTCCAGCTCATCTGGTTCAGCAGCGTCGTCCCGTCGGGCGCGAACAGGCGCGCAGCGTCAGCACCGCCGAGGCCGAAGCCTCCCGTGACGTCGACGTCGATGGCCACGAAGGCGCCGGGCTGCAGGGTGGTTCCATTCGGCACGACGACGGCGTGGTCGTCGTTGTCGTCCCGCAGGATGTAGCCGGAGATGTCGACGGCGTCCGGACCCGCGTTGGTCAGCTCGATCCAGTCGACGGGCTCAGCGCCCTTCGAGTCCACCTCGTTGATGCGGATCGGCGAGCAGTCGTTCGCAGCGCCTGGAGTCGAGCTGTAGGTCTCGACGAACTCGCCGGCACCGTCCGGGCAGCGACCCCAGGTCGTGCGCTGCGCGTGGGCGGGATACGAGTGGCTGTCGACAAGGGTGACGCCGTCGGGCAGGAACAGTCGCGCCGCATCCCCGTTCCCGAGCCCGAACCCGTCACCCGGGAGGTCGGTGTAGATGACGGTGTAGCCACCCGCGGCGATCGTCGTGCCAGCCGGGATGGTCAGGGCGTGGTCATCCTTGTCGTCCTTCAGGATCCAACCGCCGAGATCGACATCCGTGTCCGACGTGTTCACAAGCTCTACCCAGTCGCCCGGGTCGCCCCCGCTGGACTCGATCTCGTTGACCCGGATGGCGTCAGCGCCAGCCACAGGGGTGTCCCCGCCGTCTGCCGGCGCACAGTCGTTCGCGGCGGCCTTAGTGACGGATGCCGTCAGTTCGAACTCACCAGTCGCATCGGGGCAGCGCCCGTAGCTCGTCGCGGCGTGCGCGGTCCACGAGTACTGATCGATGAGCGTGGTCCCATCAGCGGCGAACAGGCGCGCCGAGTCCGCCTTGCCGAGGCCGTAAGCGGACGGCCCCGCATCCACGACGAAGGCGGCGAAGCCGTAAGCGGGGATGGTGGTTCCCGTCGGGATCGTGAAGGTGTGGGTGTCGTCGTTGTCGCGCAGGATGAGCCCGCTTGCGTCGACGGGAAGGTAGGACGTGTTCGCCAGTTCGATCCAGTCGGCCGGGTCGCCGCCGTCGGATTCGACCTCGTTGATCACAAGAGAGGTCGCGGGATCGGGTGCGCAGGAGTTCGCCTCGCCCGGGGTCTGGGCTGCAGTGGGTCCGAAGTCTCCGGTCAGGTCGGGGCACCGGCCCCAGGAGGCGTTCGACGCACCGGGGGGCAGCTCCGTGAACGCGTACTCGTCGACGACAGTGCCGTCAGGGAGGAGCAGGTGGACCTCGTCACCGCTCTTGCCGAGGCCGAACGAGAACCCGGCATCCTCGGAGAGCACCAGGTATCCGCCGGCGGGAACGACGTAGCCCGACGCGATAGTGCTCTCGTTCTTGTCGTCGCGCAGCTTCCAGCCGGCGAGGTCGACATCGGCCTGCCCGGTATTGGCGAGTTCCACCCAGTCGGCAGCATCCTGCGGGTCATCCGGCTGAATCTCGTTGATCACCACCGGCGGGACCTCAATCGGTTCAGCCGACGCAGCCGCAGGAACGGCGACGGCAAACGAGAGCCCAAGGATCACGGACAGGGCGGCGGCAAGGCGTCGGCGCATGACGAGTACTCCTGCGAATCGGTGCAAGGGATGGTGCGCCGAACTCGCTGACGTTGCCTCAGCGCGGTGGCGCCCCGCCAGCCTCGCCACCGAAGTCAACGCACAGGTGAACGCATCCAAAACCGCGAGTAGTCACGGGGAGTCGCCCCGCCGAACCGGCGCGTCGCGGCCAACCGACGGCACGCGCGACGCCCCCGGGACCGAAGTCCGCGGGGGCGTCGCGCGTGAGGGGGTCTTAGCTCAATCGGTTGACGATGTCGGCGTTTACGTCACCGGTGAGGCTGATGTACTCGCCGTTGATCACGAGCGTCGGCGTTCCCTGCCCGCCCTGAGGGCTCGCAGGGATCTCCCGGGTCTGCGCGTCGACGAAGTCGACGTACGTGCGCTGGGTGACGCACTCGTCGATCCCGGTCACCCCGGAGTCGGCAGCCAGCGCGATGAGTTCGTCATCCGTCCATCCCGCGCCGGTGACGTCAGCAGTCAGAAGCGTCTGGGTGAACGCGAAAGCAGCGTCAGTGTCCTGCGTGGCGACGCAATAGAGCGCGCTGGCCGAACGCTCGGAGAAGTCGGTGCCGGATGCCGCGTTCAGTCCCGACAACGCAACGGGATGCAGGTTCAGGGTGATGTCGCCCGAGGTGACGAGTTCATCCAGCGTCGGGCCATAGACGTCCTCGAAGTCCTGGCAGTGAGGGCAGTAGAAGTCGAACCACACATCGACCTCGTCAGGCCCGCTGCCCACCGCGATCGCGCCGGTCGACGAGTCGATGCCCGGCCCCTCGGGTGCAGCACCCGGAGCCGCAGCGGTGTTGTTCATCCACACCACGAGCGCGCCGACCAGAACGAGTGCCGCAACCACCGCGACGCTGATCCAGATGGCGAGATAGCTGTTCTTCTTTGCAGGCGCTGCCATGGTGTCGTCCTACGGGTGCTGTGTCTGTGCCCATTGCTGCGGGCGCTCGGCGGCGTGGTCCTGTTCGCGCTCAGTTCAAGCGAGCGACGATGTCGGTCTGCGGGTCGTAGGTCACCGTCACGTACTCTCCGTTGACGACGAGCGTCGGCGTGCTCGCCCCGCCCGTGGCAGGGTTCGTCGGCAGGTTCTGCGTCATCGTGGTTGCGAAGTCCATGTACGTGCCATCCGTAATGCAGGAGCTGGAGTTCGTGGCTCCCGCGCCCTCAGCGATCGCAACGATCTCGTCGTCGGTCAGTCCCGGCGAGGACTCGGCCGGCTGCTGGGCGTACATGGCAGTGATGAAGTCCAGCAGCGCATCCGGATCCGACTCCGCAACGCAATAGGCGGCGCTGGCCGACCTCGTGGAGTACTGGGTGCCCTGCGATACCCGGTCGAGGATCGAGACCGGGTGGACGTTCAGCGTGATCGACCCGTCATCGATGAGTTGCCGAATGGTCTCGCCCTCGGCCTGCTCGAACTGGTTGCAGTAGGGGCACATGAAGTCGACGTAGGTGTCGACGGAGTTCGAACCGGTGCCGACCGCGATCCCACCGGTCTCGGTGTTGATGTTCGCGGCAGCCGGAACGGGCCCTGGAGCCGATGCCGTGTTGTTCATCCACACGACGAGAGCTCCGACCAGTACCAGCACCGCGACGACCGCGACGCTGACCCAGATCGCGAAAGAGTTGTTCGACTTCGCGGTAGCTGCCATGTTTGCTTCCTCCGGATGCTGTGTGTCCGTCGGGCCTGCCAGCGTGCGCCGCTCAGGCCCCTGCGATCGGTTGCGGGATGACACCGAACGGAGCAAGCTCCGCGGCGCCGCCATCGGGTGCCGTGAGCACCCAGATACCACCATCGTGCACGGCAACGCTATGTTCCCAATGTGAGCCGTCTGTGCCATCGACGGTCGACACTGTCCAATCGTCATCTTCGACGAACGTCGCCTGATCGCCGGCGACCACCATCGGCTCGATGGCGAGCACCAACCCCGGTCGCACCTCGGCGCCCGGATCACTGGTTCGGTAGTTGAACACCGGCGGCGCCTCGTGCATCTTGCGCCCGATGCCGTGGCCGATGTAGTCGCGCAGGATGCCGTACCCGCCCTCGGGGGCGTTCGCCTCGACGTATCCTTCGATCGCCGCGCCGACCTCGCCGACGTGGGATGCCGATGCCAGGGCGGCGACTCCGGCCCACAGCGATCCTCGCGTGACATCGGAGAGCCGCTGCCGAGCAGCGACGAGGTCCGGCCGCTCCGGATCGGGCAGAACGACAGTGAACGCGGAGTCCCCGTTCCACCCGTGATACTCGGCTCCGGCATCCACCGAGAGGATGTCACCGGGCTGTAAGACGTAGTCACCCGGAATGCCGTGGACGACCTGCTCGTTCACCGACGCACACACCGTGTGGCGGTACCCGCGCACGAGCTGGAAGTTCGAACGCGCCCCACGACCGGTGATCACGGCGGATGCCGCAGCATCAAGCTCGAGGGTCGTGACTCCCGGCGCGGCGAGCGCACGAACCGCATCCAGGGCGGCGGCGGTGATCAGCCCCGGCTCGACCATCGCTCGCAGCTGAGCGGGGGTCTTGTAGATCGATCGACGCAGCACGACGCCCGGTCAGCCGGTGATGCCGCGCGCCGCGAGGGCGGCGGCGATGCGGTCTGCGATCTCGTCGAGCGATCCGACGCCGTCGATCGCGTCGACGATCCCGCGCTCCCGATACACATCGAGGATGGGAGCTGTCTCGCGCTCGTAGATGGCGAGCCGGTTGGCGATGACCTCTTCGGTGTCATCGGTCCGGCCCTGGTCGATGGCGCGCTGTGTCAGTCGCGCTATCGACTCATCACGCGGAACGGAAAGCTCGATGACGGCATCCAGCGACTCGCCGCGGCTCTCGAGGAACGCGTCGAGGTCGCCGACCTGGCCGAGGTTGCGCGGATACCCGTCGAGAAGGAAGCCGTTGCTCGCGTCATCCTGCGTCAGACGGTCGCGCACGATCTCGCTGGTCAGCGAATCCGGCACGAGGTCGCCGGCTTCGATGATCGCCTTGACCTGTTGGCCGAGAGGGGTTCCCGCGCTGACGTTGGCGCGGAAGACGTCCCCGGTCGAGATCACGGGAATCGACAGCGCTTCGCCCACGCGAACCCCCTGCGTGCCCTTGCCCGAGCCCTGCGGCCCGACGATCAAGAGGCGAGCGGAGGGGAGGTCGGCGGAGCGCGTCATCGGAGGAGCCCTTCGTAGTGTCGCTGCTGCAGCTGTGCGTCGATCTGCTTCACGGTCTCAAGACCCACACCCACGATGATCAGGATTGAGGCACCGCCGAACGGGAAGTTCTGGTTCGCGCCGACCAGCGCCAGCGCGAACAGCGGAAGCAGAGCGATCAGACCCAGGTACATCGAACCGGGAAGCGTGATGCGCGTGAGCACGTAGTCGAGGTACTCGGCAGTCGGGCGCCCCGCACGGATGCCGGGGATGAACCCGCCGTACTTCTTCATGTTGTCGGCGACCTCAACCGGGTTGAAGGTGATCGCGACGTAGAAGTAGGTGAACCCGACGATGAGCAGGAAGTACACGATCATGTAGATCGGGCTGTCACCGTTGGTGAGGTTGTTGCTGATCCACACGACCCACGGGGCGGCGGTCTCCCCCGCGGCGGGCTGGTTGAACTGGGCGATGAGCGCCGGGATGTACAGCAGCGACGACGCGAAGATGACGGGCACAACACCGGCCATGTTGACCTTGATCGGGATGTACGTGTTGGTTCCGCCATAGGTGCGGCGGCCCACCATCCGCTTGGCGTACTGCACCGGGATGCGGCGCTGGGACTGTTCGACGAACACCACAAGGCCGACGACCACGATGCCGACGGCGACGACGAGCAAGAACGTCTCGAACCCACGCGACTGCCAGATCGCCCACAGCGAGGCCGGGAAGGCGGCAGCGATGGAAGTGAAGATGAGGATCGACATCCCGTTGCCGATACCGCGCTCGGTGACGAGCTCGGCGAACCACATGATGAGGCCGGTACCTGCGGTCATCGTGATGATCATGAGCAACTGCGCCCACCACGCGTCGTTGGTCAGCAGCTGCTGGCACTCCGGCACGTTCGACGTTCCGAACAGCTGACCGCTGCGGGCAACGGTGACCAGGGTCGTCGACTGCAGGAGCGCGAGCGCGATAGTCAGGTAGCGGGTGTACTGCGTGAGCTTGGCCTGCCCAGCCTGGCCCTCCTTGTAGAGCGCCTCGAAGTGCGGGATGACCACGCGCAGCAGCTGCACGATGATCGTCGCGGTGATGTAGGGCATGACGCCCAGCGCGAAGATCGACAGCTGGAGCAGAGCACCACCGGAGAACAGGTTGACGAGAGCGAGCAGACCCTCAGTGCCGGTGGAGTCCCGCAGACACTGCTGTACGTTCGGGAAGTCCACGAACGGCGTCGGTACGTGTGCACCGAAGCGATACAGGGCGATGATGGCCAGGGTGAACCCGATCTTGCGACGAAGGTCGGGAGTGCGGAACACCCGCGCGATGGCGCTGAACAAGAGGATTCCTCCAAGGGGGATGCCGACACGCTCGGGCGCGCCAACGTCCAGGCTAACCGAAAGAGGGGCCGGAGATATCTCCGGCCCCTCTTTCCAGGTACTACTCTGCCGAGGCGGCGGTCGCGACCGACCCGCCGGCTGCGACGATCTTCTGCTCGGCCGAACCCGAAACCTTGTCGACGGTCACGGTGAGCTTGACCGAGATGTCACCGTCTCCGAGGACCTTGACCTTCTCGTTCTTGCGAACTGCACCCTTGGCCACGAGGTCACTCACGGTGACCTCTCCACCCTTCGGGTAGAGCTCAGCCAGCGTCGAGAGGTTCACGACCTGGTACTCCACGCGGAACGGGTTCTTGAAGCCACGGAGCTTCGGGGTGCGCATGTGCAGCGGCATCTGCCCACCCTCGAAACCGACCTTGACCTGGTAGCGGGCCTTCGTACCCTTGGTACCGCGGCCTGCGGTCTTACCCTTCGAACCCTCACCGCGGCCGACCCGGGTCTTCGCCGTGTTGGCGCCGGGGACCGGACGAAGGTGGTGCACCTTGAGCACACCGGGACGGGTCGCGGGTGCGACATCCTTCTTCGCTGCAGCCTTGGCCGGAGCCTTCTTGGCGGGAGCCGCCTTCTCGGCCGAGGCGTCGCTGTCAGCTGCGGCCTTGGCCGGAGCCTTGCGCGCAGGCGCCTTCTTCTCGGCGGGCGCGTCGGCAGCAGCCTTGGCCGGAGCCTTGCGGGCCGGGGCCTTCTTGGGCGCCGCGGCTACTGCTTCTGCAGCCTCGACGTTTTCGTTGTCTGCCATTAGTCGATCTCCTCAACCTTCACGAGGTGAGCGACGGTCTTGACGTAGCCGCGCGTCTGCGCGTCGTCGGGACGGACGACCGAGTCGCCGATCCGCTTGAGACCGAGCGAGCGCAGCGTGTCACGCTGGTTCTGCTTCTCACTCACCTTGGACTTGACCTGGGTCACCTTCAGCCGAGCAGCCATCAGGCACCTACCTTCTGTGCGGCCGTAGCCTCAGCTTCGGCACGAACGAGACGGGCCGGCGCGACCTGGTCGAAGTCAAGACCACGGCGCGCGGCAACCGAACGCGGTTCCTCGAGCTGCTGAAGAGCCTCGACCGTCGCGTGGACGATGTTGATCGTGTTCGAGGAGCCGAGCGACTTCGAGAGCACGTCGTGGATACCGGCGCACTCGAGCACCGCACGCACCGGACCACCGGCGATAACACCGGTACCGGCAGCTGCAGGACGCAGCAGCACCACGCCGGCTGCTGCCTCACCCTGCACAGGGTGCGGGATGGTGGATCCGGAGCGCGGCACGCGGAAGAAGTTGCGCTTGGCCTCTTCGACGCCCTTCGAGATCGCCAGAGGAACCTCACGGGCCTTGCCGTAGCCGACGCCGACCACACCGTTGCCGTCACCGACGACCACGAGGGCGGTGAAGCTGAAGCGACGTCCACCCTTCACGACCTTCGACACACGGTTGATGGTCACGACACGCTCCAGGAACTGGTTGTCGCCACGGTCACGCGAGTTGCGATCACGGTTGGGGTTGCGCTCGCGGCTACCGCGACGCGGCTCGCGCTCGCGCTCGGTGGTCGCAGCAGTACCCTCGGCCGCAGTGGCATCGGCAGCCTGCTCGGTGCCCTCGGCAGTGGTCACGTCGTTCTCCACGGGGTTGTTGTTCTCGCTCACAGGTTCAGACCTCCTTCGCGGGCGCCGTCGGCGATAGCCGCGACACGCCCCGCGTAGCGGTTGCCGCCACGGTCGAACACGACGTCGGCGACGCCGGCTGCCTTCGCACGCTCAGCGACGAGCTCGCCGACCTTGCGGGCCTTGGCGGTCTTGTCACCGTCGAACGACCGCAGGTCGGTTTCGAGGGTGGATGCCGAGGCCAGCGTGTGGCCCTTGCTGTCGTCCACGACCTGCACGAACACGTGACGGGCAGAGCGGGTGACGACCAGGCGCGGACGCTCGGTGGTGCCGACGACCTTCTTGCGAAGACGGGTGTGGCGACGCGCGCGGGCGTCGGACTTCGTCTTGACGCTCATGGTTACTTACCAGCCTTTCCGGCCTTGCGACGCACGACCTCGCCGGCGTAGCGGATGCCCTTGCCCTTGTAGGGCTCCGGCTTGCGAATCTTTCGGATGTTGGCGGCAACCTCACCGACGGCCTGCTTGTCGATGCCACTCACGGTGACCTTGTTGTTGCCCTCGACGGTGAAGCTGATGCCGGTGGGCGGGTCGACGAGCACCGGGTGCGAGAAGCCGAGGGCGAACTCGATCGAGTTGCCCTTCTGGGCAACGCGGTAACCGGTGCCGACGACCTCGAGGCCCTTGGTGTAGCCCTGGGTCACGCCGATGATGTTGTTGTTGATCAGGGTGCGGGTCAGGCCGTGAAGCGAACGCGACTCGCGCTCGTCGTCGGGGCGGGTGACAAGCACCTGGCCCTCTTCGACCTTGACCTCGATGGGGCGCGCGACGGTCAGCGACAGCTCACCCTTCGGGCCCTTGACGGCGACATCCTGGCCCTCGACCGTAATGGTCACGCCGGCGGGGATGTCGATGGGAAGACGTCCAATACGCGACATGTCAGATCACCACACGTAGGCGAGGACTTCCCCACCCACGCCCTTCTGCTCGGCCTGACGGTCGGTGAGAAGACCGGAGGAGGTGGACAGGATCGCAACACCCAGTCCGCCGAGAACCGTGGGGATCTCGGTCGACTTTGCGTACACGCGAAGGCCGGGCTTCGACACGCGCTTGATGCCCGCGATCGAACGCTCCCGGTTCGGGCCGTACTTGAGGGTCATGGTCAGGGTCTGGCCCACGCGGGCATCCTCGACCGACCAGTCCGAGATGTAACCCTCTTGCTTGAGGATCTCGGCGATGTGGGTCTTGAGCTTGGAGCTCGGCAGCGACACGGAGTCGTGATGCGCCGAGTTCGCGTTGCGCAGCCGGGTCAGCATATCTGCGACCGGGTCTGTCATGGTCATGGGGTTCTTCTTTCGTTCACCAGGTTTCGACGCCCGTTACGCGGACGCCGACCTGTGGTGGTGATGCCCCGGAGGTCCCGGGACATCAAGAGTGGATCAGGCCTGCTGCTCGGTACCGCGGAACGGGAAGCCGAGGTGACGCAGCAGAGCGCGACCTTCGGCATCCGTCTTCGCCGACGTCACGATCGTGATGTCGAACCCGCGGACGCGGTCGATCTTGTCCTGGTTGATCTCGTGGAAGATCGACTGCTCCTGCACACCGAAGGTGTAGTTGCCGTTGCCGTCGAACTGCTTGTCCGACAGGCCGCGGAAGTCACGGATGCGGGGCAGTGCCAGGCTCACGAGGCGGTCGATGAACTCCCACGCACGGTCACCGCGAAGGGTGACGTGCGCGCCGATGGCCTGACCCTCACGCAGCTTGAACTGCGCGATCGACTTGCGAGCCTTCGTGACGACCGGCTTCTGACCGGTGATCTTGGTGAGGTCGTCGACCGCACCATCGATCACCTTGCTGTCGCGAGCTGCCTCGCCGACACCGGTGTTCACGACGACCTTGACCAGGCCCGGAATCTGCATGACGTTCGCGTAGCCGAATTCGTCCTGCAGCGCCTTCTTGATCTCGCCGTTGTACTTCTGCTTCAGGCGCGGCTGGATTTTGCCAGCGGGCGCAGCAGTGGTGGTGCTCATCAGAGGTCCTTACCTGACTTCTTCGCGTAGCGCACGCGAACCGTACGCTTGACGCCGTCCTTGACCTGCTCCTCGACACGGTGACCGACGCGGGTCGGCTTCTTCGTCTCGGGGTCCACGACCTGGACGTTAGAGATGTGGATGGGCGCCTCGATCGTCTCGAGCCCGCCGGTCTTGGTGCCGCGCTGGGTCTGGCCAACGCGCACGTGCTTGGTGACGTAGTTCACGCCCTCGACGATCACGCGGTCCTGCTCGACAAGGACCTCGAGGACCTTGCCCTGCTTGCCGCGGTCACCGCCGCGCTCGGGCGTCGGGCCCGAGATGACCTGAACCAGGTCGCCCTTTTTGATGTTCGCCATGATCAGATGACCTCCGGGGCCAGCGAGACGATCTTCATGAACTTCTTGTCACGAAGCTCACGGCCGACCGGCCCGAAGATGCGGGTGCCGCGGGGCTCCCCGTCGTTCTTCAGGATGACGGCGGCGTTCTCGTCGAACTTGATGTAGGAGCCGTCGGGACGACGGGTCTGCTTGACGGTGCGCACGATAACTGCCTTGACGACATCGCCCTTCTTGACGTTGCCGCCGGGGATCGCGTCCTTGACGGTTGCCACGATGATGTCGCCGAGACCGGCGTACCGACGGTTGGAGCCGCCCAGCACACGAATGGTCAGCAGCTCCTTCGCGCCAGTGTTGTCCGCCACCTTGAGGCGGGATTCGTTCTGAATCATGAGATCACTTCGCCTTCTCGAGGATCTCGACCAGACGCCAGCGCTTGGTGGCGCTCAGCGGACGGGTCTCGTTGATGACGACCAGGTCGCCGACACCCGCGGTGTTCGCCTCGTCGTGCGCCTTCACCTTCGAGGTCCGGCGGATGACCTTGCCGTAGAGGGGGTGCTTCACGCGGTCCTCGACCTCGACGACGATCGTCTTGTCCATCTTGTCCGAGACGACATAGCCACGGCGAGACTTGCGGTAACCGCGGGCGTTGGGGTCACGAACGTCGTGCTCGGAGTGCTCGTGGCCGGCCTCGACCGGAGCCTCGACTACGGCCTCCTCGGCAGCCTTCTTGGCCGGAGCCTTCTTGGCGGGAGCC
>NZ_DCBW01000038.1:90959-99509 GCF_002313585.1 Microbacterium sp. UBA1097
CTTCTTGGCGGGAGCCTTCTTGGCCGGAGCCTTCTCAGTGGTGTTCTCTGTGGTGGCCATCACTCAGCCTCCTCCTTGGCGGCGGCGGCGTCATCCGACTTCGCTGCCTTCGTCTTGCGCGCCTTGGTCGCCTTCTCGACGGGAGCGGGCGTGGCACGAATGCCGAGCTCGCGCTCGCGGATGACGGTGTACAGCCGCGCGATGTCGCGCTTGACCGCACGGATGCGGCCGTGGCTGTCGAGCTGGCCGGTGGCCGACTGGAAGCGCAGGTTGAACAGCTCTTCCTTGGCCTTGCGCAGCTCCTCGACCAGGCGCTGGTCTTCGAACGTGTCGAGCTCGCTCGGGGCGAGCGTCTTGGTGCCGATCGCCATTACGCGTCGCCCTCCTCGCGCTTGATGATGCGTGCCTTCAGGGGCAGCTTGTGGATGGCACGGGTCAGGGCCTCACGAGCGAGCTGCTCGTTGACGCCGGCGACCTCGAACAGGACGCGACCCGGCTTGACGTTTGCGACCCACCACTCCGGCGAACCCTTACCCGAACCCATGCGGGTTTCGGCAGGCTTCTTGGTCAGCGGACGGTCGGGGTAGATGTTGATCCACACCTTTCCACCACGCTTGATGTGACGGGTCATCGCGATACGAGCTGACTCGATCTGACGGTTGGTCACGTAAGCGGGGGTCAGGGCCTGGATGCCGAACTCACCGAACGACACCTTCGTGCCACCGGTGGCCTGGCCATCGCGACCCGGGTGGTGCTGCTTGCGGTACTTGACCTTGCGGGGGATGAGCATTATGCCGACGCTCCTTCTGCGACCGGGGCCTCAGCGGCGCGGTTGTCGCGACGGGGGCCACGACGGTCACCACGCTCGCGCGCGGGCTTCTGGTTCGCCTGCTCGCGGGCCAGTTCCTTGTTGGTGAGGTCGCCCTTGTAGATCCAGACCTTCACGCCGATGCGGCCGAAGGTGGTCTTGGCCTCGTAGAAGCCGTAGTCGATGTTCGCGCGCAGGGTGTGCAGGGGCACACGACCTTCACGGTAGAACTCCGACCGGCTCATCTCCGCGCCGCCGAGGCGACCCGAGACCTGGATCCGGACACCCTTGGCGCCGGCACGCTGCGCGCCCTGCAGACCCTTACGCATGGCGCGACGGAATGCGACACGAGCAGACAGCTGCTCGGCGATGCCCTGCGCGACCAGCTGAGCGTCGGCCTCGGGGTTCTTGACCTCGAGGATGTTCAGCTGGATCTGCTTACCGGTGAGCTTCTCGAGGTCGGCGCGGATGCGCTCGGCCTCGGCTCCGCGGCGACCGATCACGATGCCCGGGCGGGCGGTGTGGATGTCGACGCGGACGCGGTCACGCGTGCGCTCGATCTCGATGTTGCTGACACCGGCACGGTCGAGCTGCGTCTTCAGCAGTCGACGGATCTTGATGTCCTCGGCCACGTAGTCCGCGTAGCGCTGACCCGGCTTGGTCGAATCCGAGAACCACCGCGACACGTGGTCGGTGGTGATGCCCAGGCGGAAGCCGTACGGGTTGACTTTCTGTCCCATTACTTGCTCGCCTTCTTCTGGGTAGCGGGCGCGGTCTCAGCAACCTCGGGGGTCGCGAGGACAACCGTGATGTGGCTGGTGCGCTTCTTGATCTGGAATGCACGACCCTGCGCGCGCGGCTGGAACCGCTTGAGCGTCGTTCCCTCATCGACATACGCGTTCTTGACGAACAGCGCACCCTCGTCGAAGTAGGTGCCCTCGTTGTCGGCCTTCACGCGAGCGTTCGCGATGGCCGAAGCGACCAGCTTGTAGATCGGCTCGCTGGCGCCCTGCGGCGCGAACTTCAGGATCGCGAGGGCCTCTTCGGCCTGCTTGCCCTTGATGAGAGCGACGACACGACGAGCCTTCTGAGGGGTCACGCGGATGTGTCGCACGCGTGCGATGGACTCCACCATTTCTCTCTCCTCTTGCGCCCCCGCGTCAGCGGCGGCGGCCCTTCTTGTCGTCCTTCTCGTGGCCGCGGAAGGTGCGGGTGGGCGCGAACTCGCCCAGCTTGTGGCCGACCATGGTCTCGGTCACGAACACGGGGATGTGCTTGCGACCGTCGTGCACGGCGATCGTGTGTCCGAGCATGGCCGGGATGATCATCGAGCGACGCGACCAGGTCTTGATCACGTTCTTGGAGCCGGATTCGTTCTGGGAGACGACCTTGCGAAGCAGGTGCTCGTCGACGAAGGGGCCCTTCTTGAGACTGCGTGGCATCTTCTGTTCCTACCTACTTGCGCTTCTTGCCGGCCGTGCGGCGGCGGACGATGAGCTTGTCGCTTTCCTTGTTGGCGTGGCGCGTACGGCCCTCCGCCTGACCCCACGGGCTCACGGGGTGACGACCACCAGAGGTCTTGCCCTCACCACCACCGTGCGGGTGGTCGACCGGGTTCATCGCGACACCGCGGACGGTGGGGCGAACGCCCTTCCAGCGCTTGCGACCGGCCTTACCCCAGTTGATGTTCGACTGCTCGGCGTTGCCGACCTCACCGATCGTCGCGCGGCAGCGGGCATCCACGTTGCGGATCTCACCCGAGGGCAGACGAAGCTGCGCGTACGGGCCGTCCTTGGCGACAAGGCGAACCGCTGCTCCTGCCGAGCGGGCCATCTTCGCGCCGCCGCCGGGGCGCAGCTCGATGGCGTGCACGACGGTACCGGTCGGGATGTTGCGCAGGGGCAGGTTGTTGCCGGGCTTGATGTCGGCCGAGGCGCCCGACTCCACGATGTCACCCTGCTGCAGCTTGTTCGGCGCGAGGATGTACCGCTTCTCGCCGTCGACGTAGTGCAGCAGCGCGATGCGCGCGGTGCGGTTGGGGTCGTACTCGATGTGGGCGACCTTGGCGTCGATGCCGTCCTTGTCATTGCGACGGAAGTCGATGACGCGGTACTGACGCTTGTGTCCGCCACCGATGTGACGCGTGGTGATGCGGCCCTGGTTGTTGCGGCCACCGGTCTTCGCGATGGGACGAAGGAGCGACTTCTCGGGCGTCGATCGGGTGATCTCAGCGAAGTCCGCCACCGACGAGCCGCGGCGACCGGGGGTCGTGGGCTTGTACTTGCGAATTGCCATGTCTCTAGTCCTCTATCCCGACTGTCAGCCGACTGCCGTGAAGATGTCGATGGAGCCCGACTTCAGCGTGACGATGGCGCGCTTGGTGTCCTTGCGCTTGCCCATGCCGAAACGGGTGCGACGGGCCTTGCCGACGCGGTTGATCGTGTTGACCGACGCCACCTTGACGCCGAAGATCTTCTCGATCGCGAGCTTGATCTCGGTCTTGGTCGCACGCGGGTCCACGAGGAACGTGTACTTGCCCTCGTCGATGAGCGAGTAGCTCTTCTCGGAGACGACCGGCTTCAGGATGATGTCGCGCGGGTCCTTGTTGACAGCGGTCATGCGGAGACCTCCTGGGTGGAGACGGTCTTCGACGCGACGAACGCGTCGTAGGCAGCCTTGGTGAAGACGATGTCGTCCGAGACGAGCACGTCGTAGGCGTTGAGCTGGTCGACGTAGAGCACGTGCACGTACGCGAGGTTGCGGACGCTCAGGATGCTGGTCTCGTCGTCGCGCGTGACGACCACGAGCACGTTCTTCGCCGGGGCGAGATTGCCGAGGACCGCGACAGCAGCCTTCGTGGACGGAGCGCCTTCGATGCCGAACGAGTCGACGATGTGCAGGCGGTCACCGCGAGCGCGATCGCTCAGCGCACCGAGGAGCGCGGCAGCGATCATCTTCTTTGGCGTGCGCTGGCCGTAGTCGCGGGGCTTGGGGCCGTGGACGATGCCACCACCGGTCATGTGCGGCGCGCGGATCGAACCCTGACGGGCGTTACCCGTGCCCTTCTGCTTGAAGGGCTTGCGACCGGCACCCGAGACCTCACCGCGACGCTTGGTCGAGTGTGTTCCCTGGCGAGCCGCGGCGCGCTGCGCAACGACGACCTGGTGGATGAGCGGAATGTTCGTCTTGACGTCGAACAGGGCGGCGGGCAGCTCAACCGAGCCGGCCTTCTTGCCGTCAGCCTTGTGGACGTCGAGCGCGAGAGTCGAGTCAGCCATGATCAGGCACCCTTCACTGCGTTGCGGACGTAGACGATGCGACCACGCGCACCGGGGACAGCGCCCTTGACGAGCAGCAGACCCTTCTCGGCGTCGACTGCGTGGACGGTGAGGTTGAGCACGGTGACACGCTCGCCACCCATGCGACCTGCCATCCGCATGCCCTTGAACACGCGGCTGGGGGTCGAGGAGGCGCCGATCGAACCGGGCTTGCGGTGGTTACGGTGCGCACCGTGCGAGGCCGAAACACCCTGGAAGTTGTGGCGCTTCATGACACCTGCGGTGCCCTTGCCCTTGCTGGTGCCGACGACGTCGACCAGCTGACCGGCCTCGAACACGCCGTCGACGGTGAGCTCCTGGCCGAGTGAGTAGTCAGCAGCATCCGCCGTGCGCACCTCGGTGAGGTGGCGGCGCGGGGTGACGCCCGCGGCCTCGAAGTGGGCCGAGAGGGGCTTGTTCACCTTGCGGGGGTCGATCTGGCCGTACGCGATCTGCACGGCGTTGTAGCCGTCCTTCTCGGGAGTGCGGACCTGGGTGACCACGTTGGGGGCCACCTCGATCACGGTGACGGGAACGAGCTTGCCGTTCTCGTCCCAAACCTGGGTCATGCCGAGCTTGGTGCCCAGCAGTCCCTTCGAAATCTTTGAGTTGATGTCAGCCATGTCGAACCTCAGAGCTTGATCTCGATGTTGACGTCGGCCGGCAGGTCAAGGCGCATCAGCGAGTCGACGGCCTTGGGCGTCGGATCGATGATGTCGATCAGACGCTTGTGGGTGCGCATCTCGAAGTGCTCGCGGCTGTCCTTGTACTTGTGGGGCGACCGGATGACGCACACGACGTTCTTTTCGGTCGGAAGCGGCACGGGTCCAACGACCGTCGCGCCCGCTCGGGTCACGGTGTCGACGATCTTGCGCGCCGAGCTGTCGAGCCCGGCGTGGTCGTACGACTTCAGGCGAATGCGGATCTTCTGTCCCGCCATTGTCTGCTCACTCTCTTTCTCGCGTCTTACCTCTGAACCCCGATCGGTTCGGGGCACGGGCATTGGACGCACCGTGGCGCTTGCACGCCGTGGCACTTCACTCCGCTGCATGGGGATGCATGTTGCGGATGCTGCACCGCTGTTCTGATGTCAACCCGGACGCTCGCGCATCCGGTCCCGCACGACACGCACGCGTGTCACCCTGGCAAGCAGGGATGCTGTGTGGGAAACGTGTTCTGCTGCCCGCGGCCTAGACTCTGCGCTTCCGCGCGTTCTATGCACTGCCCTGGCAGTGATCCAGGCGCACAGCAGTGCGCACCGGAATGTGGAACCTGAACAGTCTACGTGCATCCCGGGCGTGTCGCAAACTCGCGCCGGATTCGATCCGTGAGCTCGAAACCTTCCCAGCCGAGTTGTCCCTCCCCCGGCCGAGTTGTCCCTCCCCCAGCCGAGTTGTCCTTCGCTCAGCCGAGTTGTCACTCACCCAGGCGAGTTGTCCTTGAGTCAGCCGCGCTGTCACTCTGCGCGAAGTGCCGGGTAGAGCCGGATCTCCCGCAGATACTCCACGAACTCGTCGAAGCACTGCATCTGTTCGAAGCCCCACCGGTACGGCTGCCATCCGGTCGCCGCTCGAATCTTGCGCTCACGCTCCGCCTGCGCAGCAAGAACGTCGTCGCGGTGACGGCCCCGCAGGATGTCGCCATCGCTGTACTTCACCTCACCGTCGAACTCGCACCAGAGCCCGGCATCCGGCCACGCGAAGTCGAGCAACGCGTACTTCCCACCGCCCAGTGCCACCCGGTATTGCAGTTCGGGTTTGCGGATGCCGAGCTGAGCCATCCAGAGCCTGCTCACGCTCTCGCCCGGAAGTTGGGCACGTCCGTCCGCAAAGCGCGTGACGAATCGCGCCTGGATGATGCCGCGGGCGCCCGGGTTGGCGAAGACACGAGCGCGGACGAGGGCGCGGCATTCCTCGGCGGCGGCGTTGTCATACTCGTTCGTTGTCTCATCCCACCCGGCCATCCGGAGCGCCGCATCGAAGCAAGCCACGGCGGTTTCTAACGACTCCGTGCGGATGACGTCATAGACAGTTCGATCGAGACTCGTGACGCGCATCCCCTCCCGCTCAACGATCTCGCTCTCGTCGAGCGGCGCGAAGTGCCACGTCACGTCGGATCCGTTCCGGCGCGGATGTTCACCGAACAGGGTCATCGAAACGCGATTCGTGCCGGTCCGGTAGAGCGGAAGCCCGTGAAGAGCAGCAGCGGTGGCGTGTGACCAAGCTCCCGATCGCGTACGTCGACGGCCGTCGACGGCCAGCGCGCGCAAACGAAGGCGCTCTTCCGCGTAGACGGCATCCCAATCGGAAGCCAGGACGAGCGCGCCAGGACGCAGGGAAGCGAGGCGCTTCCCTGCCACCCCGCGACGCGGCAGCCCGATGTCCGTATCCGAGAGGCTGAACAGCTGCGCTGGTGGACGGCGACGAGTCATGGCATCCACGGTGCACCGTCGTTACCCACTCGCGCGGGAGTGCGCCACGCGCGAGAAGTATTGCCGCTGGGGCTGCAGGTGGGGAGGAGCTGATCGGGGACGGCTCGTCGACCTACTCGGGCCGGTCAGCCAGGGACAACTCGCGTCAGCAAAGGACAACTCGCGTCGGCCAGGGACAACTCGCGTCAGCGAAGGACAACTCGCGTGAGCAAGGGACAACTCGCGTCAGCGAAGGACAACTCGCGGGAAAGGGATGGGGATGCAGGAAGCCCCCACACCGAAGTGCGGGGGCTTCCGACGTAGCGCTAAGGCTTAGGCGTCCTGACGCTCGCGGCGAGCCGCGAAGACCGTGACGAGCACACCGCCGAGCAGCAGTACGCCGCCACCGATCCAGACGCCGAGCATCGAGCTCGCGTCGAAACCTGTAGTGGCGATCGTCGCGTTGATCGTGAGGGTGATCTCTTCGGCCCCGCCGTCACGCACGCCCACCAGCGTGTACTGCCCAGTCGCGTTCGTGGGCAGAGTGACGGTGACGGTTTCGCCCGTTGCCTTGGTCACCTGGGTAGAGGGCGGCGCAGCCTTCACCATGGCGAGGCTGCCCGGCCCGACGCCCTCACCGGTCAGGGTGTAGGTGACGGTGCCGGTGCCGCTGAAGTCGAACAGGAACGTCGCCGACCCGCCGGCCGGAATCGTTGTCGTGGTTCCGCTCGGCGGAACGGGCGTGTAGGCCATCGCCGCCGTAGGGGCGGCAACGAGAGCGACGATAGCGATTGCGACCGCCGCGATCTTGGTACGTAGGCTCTTCATAGTGTCTCCCCGACGTAGAAAAAGTCTGTTTGGTTTATTGCCGACATGCGGCGTGGGGGGCGTTTCGCGCGGAGGCCATCGCTGCCTGGAACAGCCCTCGTCCTCCCCGAGTTGTTCCCAGGCTACCCACAGTTTCGCGAATACCACAATCGGAGCCGTGAAACGGGACGCAATGTTCACCGGTTCGAAACAAAGTGCTCCCCGAGACACAACCCCCGAAGCAGGGGGTTTCCAGTATGACGACAGGGGCCGCCCGCATGACGCGAGCGACCCCTGTCGAGAGATTCCGAAGATTACTTCAGGATCTTCGTGACCGTGCCGGCGCCGACGGTGCGGCCACCCTCACGGATCGCGAATCCGAGGCCCTCTTCCATGGCGATGGGCTGGATCAGCTCGACCGTCATGTCGGTGGTGTCACCGGGCATGACCATCTCGGTGCCCTCGGGCAGCGTGATGACGCCGGTCACGTCGGTGGTGCGGAAGTAGAACTGCGGGCGGTAGTTCGTGAAGAACGGGTTGTGACGGCCACCCTCGTCCTTGGACAGGATGTACGCCGTGCCCTCGAAGTTGGTGTGAGGGGTAACCGAACCGGGCTTCACGACGACCTGGCCACGCTCCACGTCCTCGCGCTTGGTGCCGCGAAGAAGCAGACCACAGTTCTCGCCGGCCCACGCCTCGTCGAGCTGCTTGTGGAACATCTCGATACCGGTAACCGTGGTCTTCTGCGTCGGGCGGATGCCGACGATCTCGACCTCGGAGTTGATCGCGAGAGTGCCACGCTCGGCGCGGCCCGTGACGACGGTGCCACGACCGGTGATGGTGAAGACGTCCTCGATGGGCATGAGGAACGGCTTGTCCTTGTCACGCACCGGGTCGGGGATGGACTCGTCGACGGCCTCCATGAGCTCGACGATCGAGTTGACCCACTGCTCGTCACCCTCGAGAGCCTTCAGGCCCGAGACACGGATGACGGGAGCGTTGTCACCGTCGAAGTCCTGGCTCGAGAGCAGCTCGCGGACCTCGAGCTCGACGAGCTCCAGGATCTCCTCGTCGTCGACCATGTCAGCCTTGTTCAGCGCAACGAGCAGGTAGGGAACACCGACCTGCTTGGCGAGCAGAACGTGCTCACGGGTCTGAGCCATCGGGCCGTCGGTGGCGGCGACCACGAGGATCGCGCCGTCCATCTG
>NZ_DCBW01000038.1:99853-110775 GCF_002313585.1 Microbacterium sp. UBA1097
CATGTTCTTGATGTAGTCAGCGTGACCCGGGGCGTCAACGTGTGCGTAGTGACGCTTCGGGGTCTCGTACTCGACGTGCGAGATGTTGATCGTGATACCGCGCTGACGCTCCTCGGGAGCCGAGTCGATCGACGCGAAGTCACGCTGCACGTTGGTGGCCGACGGGTACTTGTCGGCGAGCACCTTCGAGATCGCCGCGGTGAGCGTCGTCTTGCCGTGGTCAACGTGACCGATCGTTCCGATGTTCACGTGCGGCTTGGTCCGCTCGAACTTGGCCTTAGCCACTGGGTCCTCCTCAGGACGGTCATGTAGAAGCTCCGGGCGCTGGATTGCGACCGGCACTCTACGGGGATGTCTCTCAGTCTAGGCGAGAGGGTGTGTGTGTTTCTGGTGTGAAGTTGTAACCCCGAAGAACCGGATGCCGCGGGCGCGGCATCCGTGGGCGATCACTCGCCCTTGTTCTTCTGGACGATTTCGTCGGCGACGGCCTTGGGGACCTCCGCGTAGCTGTCGAACTCCATCGAGTAGACCGCGCGGCCCGAGGTCTTCGAGCGCAGGTCGCCGATGTAGCCGAACATCTCCGACAGGGGAACCAGGGCACGGACCACCTTGACGCCCGCGGCATCCTCCATCGACTGGATCTGGCCGCGACGCGAGTTCAGGTCACCGATGACGTCACCCATGTACTCCTCGGGAGTACGCACCTCGACCGCCATCAGCGGCTCGAGGATGACGGGGTTCGCCTTGCGGACGGCCTCCTTGAAGCCCATCGAACCGGCGATCTTGAACGCCATTTCCGACGAGTCGACGTCGTGCGACGCGCCGTCGTTCAGGATCGCCTTGATACCGACCATGGGGTAGCCGGCCAGGACACCGACGTTCATCGCGTCCTGGAAGCCCTGGTTGGTGGGCTCGATGTACTCGCGCGGGATGCGGCCACCGGTGACCTTGTTCTCGAACTCGTAGATCTTCTCGGCAGTGACCTCGAGGGGCTCGAGCGCGAACTGAATCTTCGCGAACTGACCCGATCCACCGGTCTGCTTCTTGTGCGTGTAGTCGTGACGCTCGACGGCCTTGCGGATCGTCTCGCGGTAGGCCACCTGCGGCTTGCCGACGTTGGCCTCGACCTTGAACTCGCGCTTCATGCGGTCAACGAGGATGTCGAGGTGAAGCTCGCCCATCCCCTTGATGACGGTCTGACCCGTCTCCGAGTTCTGCTCGACGCGGAACGTGGGGTCCTCTTCGGCGAGCTTCTGGATCGCGAGACCCAGCTTCTCCTGGTCGGCCTTCGTCTTGGGCTCGATGGCGACCTCGATAACCGGCTCCGGGAACGTCATCGACTCGAGGACGACCTGGTTGTCGGCATCCGACAGGGTGTCACCGGTCGTCGTGTCCTTCAGGCCGATGACCGCGTAGATGTGACCAGCGGTGACCGACTCGACCGGGTTCTCCTTGTTCGCGTGCATCTGGAAGATCTTCCCGACGCGCTCCTTCTTGCCCTTCGTCGAGTTGACGACGGCAGAACCGGAGTCGAGGTGACCGGAGTACACGCGGATGTAGGTCAGGCGTCCGAAGAACGGGTGCGAAACGACCTTGAACGCGAGAGCAGCGAACGGCTCCTCGCGGTCGGCGTGACGCTCGATGATCTTCTCTTCGTCCTTGGGGTCGTGAGCCTCGATCGAGGGAACGTCCAGGGGCGAGGGCAGGTAGTCCACGACGGCGTCGAGCATCGGCTGCACACCGCGGTTCTTGAACGCCGAACCACACAGCACCGGGTAGGCCTCACCGGCGATCGTGAGCTTGCGAACAGCACCCTTGATCTCTTCGGGGGTGAGCTCCTCGCCACCGAAGTACTTCTCCAGCAGCTCGTCGTCGGTCTCGGCGACGGCCTCGAGCAGCTTCGCGCGGTACTCCTCGGCCTTCTCGACGAGGTCGGCCGGGATCTCCTGGATCTCGTACTTCGCGCCCATCGTCACGTCACCCTTGGCGTCACCGGGCCAAACCAGCGCACGCTTGTAGATGAGGTCGATGACGCCGACGAAGTCGTTCTCGACCCCGATCGGGATCTGCAGCACGAGCGGCTTGGCCTTGAGGCGGCTGACGATCGTGTCGACGGTGAAGTAGAAGTCCGCGCCGAGCTTGTCCATCTTGTTGACGAAGCAGATGCGGGGGACGTTGTACTTGTCGGCCTGACGCCACACCGTCTCGGACTGGGGCTCAACGCCCTCCTTGCCGTCGAAGACGGCGACTGCGCCATCGAGGACGCGCAGCGAGCGCTCCACCTCGACGGTGAAGTCGACGTGACCCGGCGTGTCGATGATGTTGATCTGGTTGCCCTCCCAGAAGCAGGTGACTGCCGCGGAGGTGATCGTGATCCCGCGCTCCTGCTCCTGCTCCATCCAGTCGGTGGTGGCAGCGCCGTCGTGAGTTTCACCGATCTTGTGGTTGACACCCGTGTAGAAGAGGATGCGCTCGGTCGTCGTCGTCTTGCCGGCGTCGATGTGAGCCATGATGCCGATGTTGCGGACCTTGTTCAGGTCGGTGAGCACTTCTTGTGCCACGGGATGTCCTTACGTGTGGTGAGGGATGTCGCGGACTCTGCCGTTCCCGCAGGTTCGTGGCCTGCGGGAACGGCGGAGGGGTGTTACCAGCGGTAGTGGGCGAATGCGCGGTTCGACTCGGCCATCTTGTGGGTGTCTTCGCGGCGCTTGACCGCGGCACCGAGGCCGTTCGAGGCATCCAGGATTTCGTTCTGCAGGCGCTCGGTCATCGTCTTCTCACGACGACCCTTCGCGTAGCTGACAAGCCAGCGCAGCGCGAGGGTGTTCGCACGGTGCGGCTTGACCTCAACGGGAACCTGGTAGGTGGAACCACCGACGCGGCGGCTCTTGACCTCGAGGGTGGGGCGCACGTTGTCGAGCGCCTTCTTGAGCGTGGCAACAGCGTCCTGGCCGTTCTTGGACTCGACACCCGACAGGGCGCCGTACACGATCGACTCGGCGAGCGACTTCTTGCCGTCGACGAGGATCTTGTTGACCAGCTGGGTGACGATCGGAGCGCCGTAGACCGGGTCGTTGACGACGGGGCGCTTGGGGGCGGGACCCTTACGAGGCATTTTTCTCAGCCCTTCTTCGCGCCGTAGCGACTACGGGCCTGCTTGCGGTTCTTGACAGCCTGGGTGTCCAGGGCGCCGCGGACGATCTTGTAGCGAACACCGGGAAGGTCCTTCACACGGCCGCCGCGCACCAGCACGAGCGAGTGCTCCTGCAGGTTGTGGCCCTCGCCGGGGATGTAGGCGGTCACCTCGGTGCCGTTACGCAGCTTCACGCGAGCGACCTTGCGCATCGCCGAGTTCGGCTTCTTGGGGGTGGTGGTGTAGACGCGGGTGCAGACCCCGGCCTGCTGCGGGTTCGACTTCAGCGCGGGGGCCTTGGTCTTGCTGACCTTGGGCGACCGTCCCTTTCGAACCAACTGCTGAATGGTTGGCACGTTTTCTCCTTGGTTGTGCTGCACGGTGACAGCTCGTGGTTTCACCACAGATCCACCGGCGCGCCAGAAGTCTGTCGCGAGTCGTGTGGTGGATATGCCGTGGGGGTGGCCTGTTCGCAGGCCGTTCCCTGATGTGCGGACCGCGCTTGCCTTGCGACACACCGAGGCGCAGCACAAGTGGCGCGCAGGCGCACACCCGATCAATGATACGCGGGTTTTCGGAGGTCGGTCAAACGCAGACCATTCTCGACCCTGCTGTCAACGCGACGCGCGGACCAGTCGCAACTCGAGGTCGCCGAGCAGCATCCGTTCCCCGGCCGGAGCTTCCCCTCCGGGAGCGAGTTCGAGCTCGCTCCCCGTGACCGAAATCACAACGACGCCGTTCGTGGACCCGAGATCGACGACGTGCCACTGTTCGCCGCGCAACTCCAACCGAGCGTGTGTCTTGGAGACCGTGACGTCATCGAGTGCCACGAGCTGCGCGCCCGAGTGAGCAGGGTCGGGTGACGGGCGCCGCCCGAGGATGACGACCTGCGCGCGCAACTCGAACTCGTCGCCCGCCGCCGTCACGAGCGACCACCGCTGACGATTGCGGTGGGCCAGGAGCGTTGCGTCGAAGTCGCCCTCAACATCAGCGGATGCCGACACCGCCGATCGCGCCATTCGCGGCGATCCCGCCACCGGGGAACCAACGATCGCCGAAACTGCCCCCGAAGTCTCGGGGAAGGGCTCTGCATCCGGCCCCGTCGCCCAGTGTTCGCCGTCGGCAACCGGCGGGAACAGGGGCGCGTCCTCATAGGGCGACCGACCGCTGACCGCCGAAACCGGCGCCGGTGCGCCGGGAACGGCATCCGTCACGTCATCGATCGGCTCACCCGCCGGCACGCGGCCGGGGGCATCCGCGTCGGCCGCCGGCGCCAGGCCCGTAGCACCGGTCTCGGGAGGTCGTGCAGCACGCGCGGGCGGCGCGAACGGTTCGGGGGCAGCGGCGGGTTCAGGGGCAGCAGCGGGTTCGTCCCGTGCTGCCGGCTCGTCGGGAGCGGATGGCGCCGGCTCCCGCGTATTGGATGCCGGCACCTGCCGTGCCTCCTCGGGCACCTCTGCCGACGGCGACGCAGCCGGCGCGACGGGAGGCACCAATGCCGGCGGACTCTGCTCGGCCTCGGTGAACGCGGAAAGCAGGTCCCATCCGTCGTCGGCGTGGGAATCCTCAGCGCGCGACCGCGAGTCAGTGTCTGCTCCGGGCGCAGAAGGCTCGAGGGGCGGTGGGGCGAACGGGGAGACGGCAGGCGGCGCTGGTGGAGGCGGTGGCGCTGACGCCGCTCTCCCCCCGCCAGCGTCGGAGGCACCGAACACTCCAGCATCGGCTGCCGTGCCACGACGGCGGCGGCCTTCCCGTCCGATCCAGCGCGCCGATCCGAAACCGAGCACCGTCGCCCACACGGGCAGCAGCAGAGCCGCCAGCACCGTCATCCCTCCCCCATACCCGAAGGAGAGTCCGATGCGATGCGCGGCGACGATCATGAGAACCCAGACAGCGACAGCGCCGAACCCCGGGACCACCAGCAGCAGGACCCACCATCCCGGAATGCCTCCCAGAACGAGCAACGCTGCGATGTTCAGGAACGGGACCCACGCTTTCCACCGCGGCTCACCCGACTTCGCGAAGACAGCCCCGAGTGCGAGGGCGCACCAGACGTACAGGGCGATCATCGTCACCGAGACGGGGATCAACAGAATCAGCGCCTGATTCATCGCTGTGCCGTCGGTCATGGCATCCACCCTAGGCCGCAGCCATGCGCGACGACGCGTCCGGTCACCGTGGAGCCATCACTCCCCGACGGCGTCACGAGGATCGAAGGGCGCGTCCAGCGACCGGGCGAGATCGTCGAGCATCGCCGTGATCTGCGGCTCGACGTACTGGCTGACTCCCTGTTGGATGCGCAGTCGATGATGGAGCAGGATCGTGCAGACATCCCGCCCGATCATGTTGGCATAGTCGTCGGCCAGCCCGACCTCTTGGCGCAGCGCCGCCTTCGCCTCGGGGCTCAGGGGCGGAAGCGCCGGAACATCGGCGTCTGCTTCGTCGGCAAGACCCGAGATCGTGAACAGGAACGGAGCACCGGGAACCGGGTCAGGGTCCAGCGGCAGACCCTCGAACTCAGGCTCGAGGCCTTCAGCCGGCCGGTAGCTGCGGGCGCGGTTACGGGCAGCCTGCTGATCGAGTTCCGCCTGCAGCATCGGGAGGTTCTGTGCCGTGTAATCGGCAACCGCATGGTCGACGATCGTCTTGATGCGGGTCGACAGGCCGTGCTGCACACCGTGCGGCACATCGGAGCCAAGACCCGCCGCCGACAGGATTGGTGACCCGAAGCACCGTCGACACGGCGCCACCCGCCCGCGGTGGGTCGCGGGTTCCCAGCGCGGAAGCCAGCGCAGCCAGGCATCGACTGCCTGGCTCACCTCCGTCTCGAGCGAGCGCTCCACACCTCTACGGTAGCGCCGGAGCCCTCGTCCGCCGAGGCTCCGTCGCAGACTGCGCGTGTCGAGGCGCTCACTCGTCGTCCTCTCGTTCCCACGGCCACCGAGCGTTTTCATCGGCGCCGCGCACGACTGCCAGAGCCATCGCCGCTGCCAGGATCGCCGCTGCGATCACGACCAGACCCGGCCAAGTGGTTGCTGCGCGCCCGACGGCGGAGAGCGCGCGGGCGACATCCGCCGACGCGCACACGGATGCCACACCCAGCCCCGCGAGGTAACCGAGGAAGCCGGCAAGGCCGCTCCACAACAGCGTTCCCCAGATGCCTGGGGACAGCATCCGCGCCCAGATCGTCGCCGCCACCGCCGCGAGCGAAGCGCCGACGGCGATGATGCCCGGCGCCTGACCCAGGCCCGGCGTGACGATGACGTCCTCGTCCAGGAGCAGGCTGACGATACCGAACGCTGCGATGAGCACCGCCGCGAACAGCACGGCTCCCGCCGCCGTTGCTGCTGCCCTCCGCGACCGGCTCATGAGCTGGACGCGCTCCGAGCCACCGTCACGGGTGCTCCCACCGCGCCTTAGTACTGGTGCAGCTGCGGACCCGCCTCGAGAGTGCGCTCATACTCACGGCGCGCCTCGACGTTGAGCTCGGTCATCCGCTTGCCGCGCGCGGCAACCCACGAACCGAACCAGATCGTGAGCTCACGGCCGATGATGAAGGCAGCGATAGCCAACGGAGCCAACAGCTGGCCTTCGACCAGCTCTGCGCCCTCCGCGGCCGTGAGGTTCCAGAACGGCGCCTGGAACAGCTGCCCCAGCAGGTGCCCCCCGTAGGCCGCGACCCCGACGATGAGACCGAAGATCACCCACGCCGCCCAGCGGCCGCGGTTGATGATCGCACCAAGCAACCAGAACGCGACGAAGAACACAACGACCGGCACCCACAGGGCCCAGGTCCCCAGCGCCGCAAGCAGCGCGGTGCCTATGCTGCCCACGGTCACGGATCCGTCGATGAGGCCAAGACCGACCCAGACGGCGAGGTAGAGAACTCCGAACGAGAGCGCCGCGAGCAGGCCGATCGCGCCCGCAGCGGCACGGTTGCCGCGAGGACGCGGAGCCTCAGGCGCCTGAACGAAGATCGGCTGCGCACCGTAGGGTCCCACGCCCGGCTCGCTCGCCGTCACCACGGGTGCGACAACGGTGGCCTCATATGCTTCGGTGGGGGCTGCCGCCTCCGCTGGCGCGGATTCGACAACAACGGGCTCGGCCTCGGGTTCGACGCTCGTCGGCTCTGCCACAGGCTCGACCACGACGGGTTCAACGACCACGGGCTCGGCGGGAGGTGCATCAGCCTCGGGCGTTGCCGACCCAGCGGCTTCGGCATCCGCGAGGCTCTCGCGCGCGCTGCCGACAACGTCATCGACGGGCGGCTCCTCGGCGACGGGCTCGCCGACCGGTTCCTCCACGGGCTCGCCGGGCGTGGGCTTGTCGTCACTCATGCGAAACTCCTCCCGAGGTAGATCCTCGGCTCGCAGACTACCCCGACCCTGGTTCAGATCCGCGGAACGAGGCCGTGCGGATGCCGATATGGATTCTCGGCGACACTGCTGAGCCACCCCCAACTCGCTGACATCACTGCCAGAGATGGATCGCGATGCGGTGGTCGTAGTCCTCCGGGTACCACGCGCTCGAGACGGTCGTCACCCAGAGCGGGCCGTGCACAGCTTGATGTTCGGTGCCGGCATCCGTCGTCGACGAACATTCCAGCGTGCCCTCCGTCGTCGCGCAGGCGAAGCCTTGACCGCGCAGGGAAGCCTCTGCCATCCCCGCGGCATCCGCTGACACAGTCGCAAAGGTCGTGACGACGGCCTGCCCTGCGCTGGTGGTCCACGTGCAGGTCCGCGCTGCGGTGGGCGCCAGGGCCGCGACGAGGTCAGACATCGCCGTTGCCGGTCCCGCCGTGGACTGACTCAGAATCGCATCGGATGTCCAGGTGAGCTCGTTCCACAGGTCGTTCGGGTACAGCTCGCGGCAGTCGGTCTCGGCAACGTTCAGCCCTTCGGCGACGACAGCGTGCGGCGTCGGGGTTGCGGCGAGCATGGTGACGGCGTTGCCCGCTGTACCTCCCGCCCACGCCATAACCAGCGGCATGGCGGGGACGGCGAACCAGACGAGCGCCCCGACAATCGCCAGAGACAGCACCATCGCGGGGACAGCGATGCGGTTGTCGCGACCGGGAACGCGAGCCATGGTGACCTCCGCCAGCAACCGTACGACGCCGACACCGTTCGAGCCGGTCGGAACCGCTCGCGACGCCCGGAAAAGTTGGCGCGAGTGTCGCGAAGCCCGCAAGACGCGACAGTTCCTTTCCGTTTTTTCCACTCAGATGCCAAGGCGCAGTGGCACACGCGGGTCGCGGGGCTGGCACCGGGTCTGGCGGGAGCCGGCGCAGCCGGCGAGGGCATGTCCCCGCGACCCGCGTGTGCCGCGGAGCCGGACATGAAGGACAACTCGGCGGAGGGAAGGACAACTCGGCTGGGGGTGAGGGGATGCTGGGGACGACGCAGGGCCCCGGGAAAACCCGAGGCCCTGCGTGGGGTGACGACGTGGGTCAGTTGTAGTTGCCCGTGAAGTCGTCGGTCGAGAAGCTGTCGAAGTCGACGAAGCTCAGGTCGGCGTCGCTGTACGCGCCGTCCGAGGCGAAGATGCGGTTGGGGTACCGCTCGCTCTTGGCCTCTTCCGTCGCCTCGACCGCGACGTTGCGATACTTCGCAAGTCCGGTTCCGGCGGGGATGAGCTTTCCGATGATGACGTTCTCCTTGAGGCCGACCAGCGGGTCGCTCTTGCCCTCCATCGCAGCCTGCGTGAGCACGCGGGTCGTCTCCTGGAAGGAGGCGGCCGACAGCCACGACTCGGTAGCGAGCGACGCCTTGGTGATACCCATCAGCTCCGGGCGACCGGATGCCGGGCGCTTGCCCTCGGCGACAGCCTGGCGGTTGATGTCCTGGTAGCGACGGAAGTCGACCAGCTCACCGGGCAGCAGGTTCGTGTCGCCGTGGTCGACGACCGTGACCTTGCGCAGCATCTGGCGCACGATGACCTCGATGTGCTTGTCGTGGATCGGCACACCCTGCGAGCGGTACACGCCCTGCACACCGTTCACGAGGTACTTCTGCACCTCGCGAGCACCCTGGACACGCATGACCTCCTTGGGGTCGAGCGTGCCGACCTGCAGGGGCTGACCGACGGTGACGTGCTGACCGTCTTCGACAAGCAGCGTCGCGCGCTTGAGGACGGGGTACACGACAGCCTCGTCGCCGTTGTCGGGCGTGAGGATGATCTTCTTGGACTTGTCGGTCTCGTCGATCGTGATGCGACCGTCGAACTCGGCGATCGGCGACGCACCCTTGGGGGTACGGGCCTCGAAGAGCTCCTGCACACGGGGCAGACCCTGCGTGATGTCTTCCGCCGAGGCCGAACCACCGGTGTGGAAGGTACGCATCGTCAGCTGGGTACCGGGCTCACCGATCGACTGGGCAGCGATGATGCCGACTGCCTCACCGATGTCGACGATCTTGCCGGTGGCAAGCGAGCGGCCGTAGCAGGTCGCGCAGACACCGACAGCCGAGTCACAGGTCAGAACCGAACGCACCTTGATGGAGGTGACACCGGCAGCAACCAGCCTGTCGATGAGCACATCGCCCACGTCGTCGCCGGCCTCGGCCACGACATCGCCGTTCTCGCCGATGACATCCGCAGCGAGGGTCCGCGCGAACACCGAGTTCTCGACGTTCGGGTCGCGGACGAGCTTGCCGTCGCTACCGGGAGCAGCGATCGTGAACTCGAGGCCCTTAGACGTGCCGCAGTCCTCTTCACGGATGATGACATCCTGCGAGACATCCACGAGGCGTCGCGTGAGGTAACCCGAGTCGGCGGTACGGAGAGCCGTGTCGGCCAGACCCTTACGGGCACCGTGCGTTGCGATGAAGTACTCAGCCACCGACAGACCCTCGCGGTACGAGGAGATGATCGGACGGGGGATGATCTCACCCTTCGGGTTGTTCACCAGGCCTCGCATACCGGCGATGTTCCGGATCTGCAGCCAGTTACCACGAGCACCCGAGCTGACCATGCGGTTGATGGTGTTGTCTTCGGGGAAGTGGGCGCGCATCGCCTTCTGGACCTCGTCGGTTGCCTCGGTCCAGATCTTGATGAGCTCCTGACGACGCTCGGCGTCGGTGGTGAGACCCTTCTCGAACTGTGCCTGGACCTTCGCGGCCTGCTTCTCGTAGCCGGCGACGATTTCCTTCTTCGACGGCGGCGTGAGGATGTCGCTGAGCGCGACTGTCACACCCGAGCGCGTGGCCCAGTAGAAACCGGCATCCTTGATGCGGTCCAGCGTCGCAGCAACCTCGACCTTGGGGTATTCCTCGGCGAGCTTGTTGACGATCTGGCTGAGCTTGCCCTTGTCGGCCTGCTCGCGCACGAACGGGTATCCCTTGGGCAGCGCGTCGTTGAAGATCGCCTGGCCGAGCGAGGCATCCAGCAGCCCGTGGCGCTCGTAGCCCTCGGGGGCGTCGCCCTCGAGGAACGTGAGGCCGGGGACACGGATGCGGACCTTGGCCTGCAGGTCGAGGGTGCCCTCGTCCTTGGCGAGGATCGCCTCCGACACCGAACCGAACACGCGGCCTTCACCGGTCGCCCCCTCCTTGACCGTGGTCAGGTGGTGGAGGCCAATGATCATGTCCTGCGAAGGCAGGGTCACGGGACGGCCGTCCGAGGGCTTGAGGATGTTGTTCGAGGCGAGCATCAGGATGCGGGCCTCGGCCTGAGCCTCGACCGACAGCGGCAGGTGCACAGCCATCTGGTCACCGTCGAAGTCAGCGTTGAAGGCTGCACACACGAGCGGGTGGAGCTGGATGGCCTTGCCCTCGACGAGCTGCGGCTCGAA